>JAYSFH010000565.1:0-3002 GCA_041913405.1 Dongia sp.
GCGCCGGAGCCGCAGGTTTGCGCGACCTCCTCGGCGACCGCTTCGATCCGCACCACTTCGCGCGCCGGACGGCCCGCGGATTCCGCCATCCCCGGCACATCCAGGATCTCACTGCTCCTCAGCCCGGTATCGACCAGCAGCGATTCCAATCCGCTGCGACGCAGGAAGCGCCGGTTGACCTCGGCGGCGCCGAGCGCGATGCGGCGCTCGACATAGGCCTCGGCCGGGCAGGAGGGTTCGAGATCCAGCACCGGCGCGCAGAAGCGGCGGATCGCCAGGCCCAGTGGCTTCTGGAACTCGGTCGTCCCCGGCGCCGGCGGGCGATAGCTCTCCGAGAACAGCGCCTGGAAGCGTTTGAAGTCGAGATCCGCCGGCGATACGCCGTGGCAGTGGTGGTCGATCAGGGGCGTCGCGATCGCCCCCGCGAGAGCATCAGTATGCGTCATGATAGCGCCTGCAAATTTCCGCGGGATCCACGCCGGCGAACATCTCGATCTCCTTGCGTTTGACCAGGGTGTAGGACTCGTACATCACCGCCGGCAGCCAGGCCTTGGCGACCGGATCGCCCGCCAGCGCATCCAAGGCTTCCGAGAGGCTCGACGGCAGCGGCACCACACCGAGCGCTGCGCGTTCCGCATCGGTGAGCTCGGCCGGGTCCTTGTCCAGGGCGGCGGGAAGCGGCAGTTGCGCGCGGATGCCTTCGAGCCCGGCCCGCACCAGCGCGCCGATCACCATATAAGGACTGGCGGTGCCGTCGGGTGCCCTGAGCTCCATGTTGAAGGCCCGGCCTCGTCTCTTCGGATCGCGTTCCGGCGAGGGGCAGATCCGCACCGCGGCCTCGCGGTTCTGGATGCCGAAGCTGGCATAGCCGCAGCTCCAATGATGCGGCCCCAGGCGGTAATAGGAGACCGGGCTCGGCGCCACCAGGGCGCAGAGCGCCGGCATGTGCTTTACGACCCCGGCGATGAAATGCTGCGCCGCCTTCGAAGCGCCGCCGGTGCCGTTCGGGTCGTAGGCGGCGTTGTCGCCCTTGCTGTCGAGGAAGCTGAAATGCACATGCGCGCCGTTGCCGACGGCGTTGGGCGCCGGCTTCGGCGTGAAGCTGGCGCGATAGCCGCGGCGGCGCGCCGCCTCGCGGATCACTTCGCGGGTGATGATGGCGCGATCACCCGCCTGCGCGCCGATCCCAGGAGCACAGGAGACCTCGAACTGGCGCGAGCCGTATTCGGGCTCGACCGTCTCGACGCCGCTGTCGGCCTGTTGCAGCGCGTGGGTCAGCTCCTTCACGAAGGGCGCCACCATGCGCACGGCTTCCAGCGAGAAGGGCGTCAGCTCCGGCAGGCCCGATCCGCTCAGCAGGAATTCATGCTCGAAGGAGGCGATGAACCTGAAGCCGGTCTCGCGCTCGAAATCGGCCAGCGCCTTCAGCATGAAGCCCCGGGTGCAGCAATCCCAGTTGCTGCCGTCGGCCAGCTTCGAATCGCAGAGATAGAAGTGGAAGGCGGGCGCGTCGTCCCAGACGTCGACCCGCGTCTCGGTCTCCTTGACCGGAGTCTGGCGCACTTCCAGCATCGGGCCCCAGGGATTGGGCGCGATGTCGTCGAACGGCGTCAGCGCCTGGCCGGCGACCGCCCAGCCGAGGCCATATTCCATACGCTTGGCGACATCGGTCGCCGGCACGCCCCGGCAGCGCGTGACACCGACATAGTCGCTCCAGGCCAGATAGACGACCTCGCCTTCACCCATGCTTCCCCCGGCGGTCCCAATTCTTCCGGGCCGCATGATTGCCGAACGGGGGATTCAATCAAAGCAGAATCCTGTAAGCTCCCTGAACCATTCATCCAAGGTTCCCAGCGCACCATGTCCCAATCTGCCGATTCCCATCCTGCTTCCGCCCCGGCGCCGTTCCAGCCGTTCATCGCCAAGCCGGGCGATTTCAGCCGCGGCGTGGTCGTGATCTGCGACCATGCCAGCTTTGCGATCCCGCCCGAGCTGAAGGGTCTCGGCCTTGCCGCGGCGGATCAGAAGCGCCACATCGCCTGGGATATCGGCGCGGCCGAAGTGGCGATCATCCTGGCCGCGCGATTCCGGTTGCCGGCGGTGTTCGGCGGCGTCTCGCGGCTGGTGATCGACTGCAACCGCGATCCCGCCGACAAAGCCTCGATCCCCACCAAGGTCGATGGCACGCAGATCCCGGGGAACGCGAACCTCAAGCTCTGGGACCGGGCCGAGCGGATGTCCCGCTGGTTCCAGCCCTACCACAACGCGGTCGAGGAGATGATGACCGCGGCGCTGGCGAGCACGAAGGATCCGGTCCTGCTCTCGGTCCATTCGATGACGCCGCAGCTCAACGGCGAAGCAAGACCCTGGCCGATCGCGCTCTCGTCGCATGAGGACCGGCGTCTCACGACCCCGATGCTCGCCGCCCTGCGGAAACGGAGCGATCTGCCGATCGGCGACAACCAGCCTTATGCGCTGGACCCGGCGGAGGATTACAGCGTGCCGCAACACGCCATGCGCCGCGCGCTGCGGCATCTGCAGGTCGAGTTCCGCCAGGACCTGATCGCCGAGACCCCCGGCGCCATGCAATGGGCGAGAGTCTTCGGCGACGCACTGGGAGAAGTGCTGGGGCTTTAGTCGGCGACTCGCTTCAGCGACTGAGCCATGCAGTGGATGCCGCCGCCGGTCTTGGAGATCTCGCTCATATCGACCTCGGCGACCTCGAAGCCGCGGGCCTTCAGCTGCTGGATCAGGGTCTGGCTGATCTTCGGCGCGATCACCCGGTCCTTGCCCAATGACATGAAGTTGCAGCCGAGGTTCATCGTGTCCTGGAACGGGACGTCGATGATCTCGTGGCCCTTGCCCTTCAGCCAATCGACGATGCCGGGCTCGGTGCAGGCGAGGCAGACCGCGGTCAGCTTCGGCGCGATCGGCACCACCATCAGGTCGATGTGCACGTAGTATTCGTCGAAGAAGGCGAGGCGGGTCTCCCAGCCCTCCTT
>JAYSFH010000566.1:0-2982 GCA_041913405.1 Dongia sp.
CGCTCAACGCGGCGGCGATCGAGCGCTTCCGCACCAACTATCGCAACACCTTCGGCAATGTCAGCGACGACCCGCTCTATGAGGCGATCAGCGCCGGGCGGCAATATCCCGGCATGGAGCATTGGCTGCCGCTGTTCCTGCCCGACCTGGTGCCACTGACCGCTTACCTGCCGGATGCCGTTCTCACCCTCGATCACCAGTTCGAGGAGGCGAAGAGGGCGCGACTGGAGATGATCGCCGACTTCTACCAGGCGCGCACCGATCTGCAGCGCGCGGAGAAGGAGAGCGGGGCGGCGCCCTATCGGCCGCTGGAGCCGGCGCGGCTCTATCTCGCCGAGAACGGCTGGCACCAGATGCAGAAGGGCCGGCCAGTGCTGGACTTCAACCATCACCGCCATCCGGAAAGCGCCGGTTGGGTGGATGCCGGCGGACGCCCGGGTCTCAACTTCGCCGAGGCGCGCACCAATCCGGAGATCAATCTCTATGACGCCGTGGCGCAGAAGCTGCGGCCGGAGCTCGGCGCGGGGCGGCGGGTGCTGCTCACCGCCAGCAGCAACGGCGCGATCGAGCGGCTCTCCGGCCTGCTGAAGGATCACGGCCTGCCCACGCCGCAGCCGGTCGAGCATGCCGATGACCTGGACCAGCTGGCGTCGGGTGTCGTCGCCCGCACGGTGCTGAACCAGCCGACCGGCTTCTCGACCGAAGATCTGCTGGTGGTGACCGAGCAGGACATCCTCGGCGACCGCATGACGCGGGCGATCAGCCGCAAGAAGAAGAGCGAGACCTTCCTCGCCGAGCTCTCCAACTTCCATGCCGGCGACTATGTGGTCCACAACGACCATGGCGTCGGACGCTACGAGGGGCTGGAGACCTTGGATGTCGGCGGCGCGCCGCATGACTGCCTGCGCCTGATCTACGAAGGCAACGACAAGCTGTTCGTGCCGGTCGAGAACATCGAGGTCATCTCCCGCTATGGCGGCGAGGATGCGATCGTCGCGCTCGACAAGCTGGGCAGCGCTGCCTGGCAGAACCGCAAGGCGCGGGTCAAGCAGCGGATCAAGGACATCGCGCAGCAGCTGTTGAAGATCGCCGCCCAGCGCGCGATCCGTGAGACCGAGCCGATGCAGCGGCCGGAAGGCCTCTATGACGAGTTCTGCGCCCGCTTCCCCTATGCCGAAACCGAGGACCAGCTGAAGGCGATCGACGAGGTGTTGACGGACCTCGCCTCGGGCAAGCCGATGGATCGCCTGGTCTGCGGCGACGTCGGCTTCGGCAAGACCGAGGTCGCGCTGCGCGCGGCCTTCACCGTGGCGATGGGCGGGCGCCAGGTCGCGATCGTGACGCCGACCACGCTGCTGTGCCGCCAGCATTTCCGGAACTTCACCGAGCGTTTCAAGGGCTTCCCGGTCCAGGTCCGGCAACTCTCGCGCCTGGTCAGCACCAAGGACGCGAACGAGACCAAGGCGGCGCTGAAGGAAGGCAAGGTCGACATCGTCATCGGGACCCATGCGGTGCTGGCGAAGTCGATCGAGTTCAGCGATCTCGGCCTGGTGATCGTGGACGAGGAGCAGCATTTCGGCGTGACGCAAAAAGAGCGTCTCAAGGAAATGCGCGGCGACATCCATGTGCTGACCCTGACCGCGACGCCGATCCCGCGCACCCTGCAACTGGCGCTGACCGGGATCCGCGAGATGAGTTTGATCACCACGCCGCCGGTGGATCGCCTGGCCATCCGCACCTTTGTCCTGCCTTACGATCCGGTGATCGTGCGCGAGGCGATCCTGCGCGAGCAGTTCCGCGGCGGGCAGGTCTTCTATGTCTGCCCGCGGGTCGAGGATCTCGACGCGCTGGCCGAGCGCATCCGCAAGCTGGTGCCCGAGATCAAGCTGGTGGTGGCGCATGGCCGCATGTCGCCGACCCAGCTCGAGAATGCGATGAACGCCTTCTACGACCGGCAATACGACATCCTGCTCTCGACCAACATCATCGAGAGCGGCCTCGACATCCCGAACGCCAACACCATGATCATGCACCGCGCCGACATGTTCGGCCTGGCGCAGCTCTATCAGCTCCGCGGCCGCATCGGCAGGGCGAAGCTGCGCGGCTATTGCTACCTCACCACGCCGCCCGGCAAGCAGCTCACCGCCGATGCCGACCGGCGCCTCGAGGTGATGCAGACTCTGGATCAACTGGGCGCCGGCTTCAGCCTGGCCAGCCACGATCTCGACATCCGCGGCGCCGGCAACCTGCTGGGCGACGAGCAGTCCGGTCATGTGCGCGAGGTCGGCGTGGAGCTCTATCAGCAGCTGCTGGAAGAAGCGGTGCGCGAGGCGCGCGGCGATCGCCAGGCTGCGCAACGCGATTGGCAGCCGCAGATCAATATCGGCACCTCGGTGCTGATCCCGGAGAACTATGTCACCGATCTCTCGGTGCGGCTTGGTCTCTATCGTCGCATCGCGGTGCTGGAGAGCGACGAGGAGGCGGAAGCCTTCGCGGCCGAGCTCATCGACCGCTTCGGACCGCTGCCGGTCGAGGTCGAGAACCTGCTCGGCATCGTCGCCATCAAGCGTCTCTGCCGGCGCGCGGGCGTCGAGAAGGTCGAGGCCGGGCCGAAGGGTGCCGTGCTGCAGTTCCGGCAGAACCGCTTCGCCCAGCCGGAGAAGCTGGTCGGCTTCATCACCAAGCATGCACGCCTGTTCAGCATCCGCCCCGACCAGCGCCTGGTCTGCAAGCAGGACTGGCCGGAGCCGAAGGCCCGCGTCCACGGCGTCGAGAAACTGGTGAAGAACCTGGCGGCGCTGGCGGCTTAGACCCGCACCAGTGCGTCGTCCTCTCTGGCGAGATCGAACATGTGGTAGAGCGCCTCCGGCTCCTGCGCGCCCGAGAGGCCGAAGCGGCCGTTGAAGACGAAATAGGGGACGCCGTTGATGCCTTGCCGGCGGGCCAGAAAATCCTCCGCCAGCGTCGTGCCGATCGGGCTGT
>JAYSFH010000567.1:0-1243 GCA_041913405.1 Dongia sp.
CGGGTCAGCACGACATAGACCGCGAAGTTGACGGCGCCCGCCACCGGGAGCAGCACCGCTGGGTCGAAGAACCGGCCCTCGGGCCGCACGATCAGCAGCACGCCGGCGAGGCCGACGACGATGGCGGTCCAGCGCCGCCAGCCGACCTTCTCGCCGAGTAGCGGGATCGCCAGCGCGACCACGATCAACGGGGTCGCCGAGAAGATCGCCTGGGTGCGCGCGAGGCCGGCGATCTGGAAACTGGTGATCGCGACCACGACCTGGACGACCAGCAGCAAGCCCCGGAGGACCTGGAGCCAGGGCCGACGCGTGCGCAGCGTGGTCCCGATCCCGCCCGGCAGGGTCACCGCAAAGCCTACGGCGAAGAGCGCAAAGGCCCAGTAGCGAATCATCGTGACGAAGACCGGGCTATAGGCTTCCGCCAGATGCTTCGAGATCCCGTCCTGCGCCGAGAAGATCGTGGTGGCAAGCAGCGCGACGATATAGCCCTGCGTCCTGGCTCTCATGAGGGCAACCGACCCGCTCCGAATCCACCGCCTTGCTCGGCTGTCTTCGCACGGAAGCGGTTCATATGCCATGATGGCGCATGTCCCGCATGACCGCACGCCTCGTCTCTGCCTGGATCGGTCTCGCCCTGCTCGTCGCGCCGGCCGTCGGCCCCGCCGCAGAGACGGCGGCGGCGCAGGTCGCCGACCTGAAATACGACGTCTATGTCGGCGGCCTCCATATCTATTCGCTCGACGTCGAGATGGTGCTGCAGTCCGGCCGCTACCGCCTCTCCGCGCGCGGCGGCACCCAGGGCATGGTCGGCATGGTCTATACCTGGGACACCAACCTGGTGGCCGACGGCCTCGACCGGGACGGCCGGGTCGAGGCGCAGCGCTACCAGTCGACCACCCAGTGGCAGAACCGGCGGCGCACGGTCGAGCTCGGCTTCGGCGCGGACGGCCGCTACGCGCTCCGGCAGGATCCGCCCCCGGAGCCCGATCCCGACATCGAGGGCAGCCTGCCGCAGGCGCTGCCCACCGGGATCGTCGATCCCTTGAGCTTCGCGATCTCGGCCGCGCGCCTGCTGGCCAGGACCGGGCGCTGCGACCAGACCGTGCCGGTCTTCGACGGGCAGCGCCGGTTCAATGTGACCGTGACCCAGATCGGCGTGGCGACGCTGCAGCCGAACCGCTACTCGATCTACCAGGGCCCGGCCATGCGTTGCGGCCTCGGCATCGAGCGCATCTCCGGCTTT
>JAYSFH010000567.1:1269-2982 GCA_041913405.1 Dongia sp.
CTGGGTGGCGCAGGTCCGGCCGGGACTGCCGCCGATCCCCGTGCGCTACGACGGCGAGATCGCGCTCGGCAGGATCGTGGTCCATCTGACCGACGCAACCTTTCGCAGCGGTTCCAACTAGCGCTGCTTCCCGTTCTTCGTCATCATCCGCCGGGTTCCTTCCGCGGAGGATAGCTTGAGATGATGCCGAAACCCTTTGTCACGGAATCGACGCCGGTGACCGACCAGGTCCTTAACCTCATCGCGCATCTGCCGACCATGAGCCTCCCCGCGATCGTGGCCGACGGTTTCCTGAAGAAGCTCGGCGATGCCGACTTCATGCGGATCGGCGTGCTTCTCGCACAGAAAGGCTACGACGAGGGCGGCTGCCCGATCGGCGCGGTGATCATCGACAACGCGACGCGGCGCATCGTCGGCAAAGGCCACAACACCCTGGTCCAGGAAAACCATCCCTACAATCACGGCGAGACTTCGGCGATTCGCGACGCCGGCCGCCAGGATTTCAGCCGCACCACCTTGTTTACCAGCTTGAGCCCCTGCGACGTCTGCGCGACCTTGCTCTACATGCGGCAGTTCAGCCGGGTCGTCGTGGGCGACGTCACGAATGCTTCCGGCAATGAAGGCTTGCTGCGCGAGAAGGGCCTCACGGTCGATATCCTGGAAGACCAGGAAGGGATCGCGCTCTATCGGAAATACCGCGCCGAGAAGCCGGAGCTCGACATCGAGGATTGGAAGGGCGTCGCGGCGATTCGCAGCCGTTAGCCCCGCAGCCAGGCCGGTGGCTCGCCACCGGTCCGCCCGCTGCAGGCGGCATCGATACAGGCCTCGAGGCTGGCGAAATGCATTTCGCGGCGCGTGATGCCCGGCCCGTAATGGGCAAACTTCGCGGAATTGGTCATCAGCCGGCGCGTCTCGCGCGGCAGCATCGGCTCGAAGATCATGCACCAGCAGGTGTCGCTGATGATGTTGGCGCCGAATCCCTTGAGCGCCTCGACCAGGCCGGCCTGATCCGCCGCCCGGTAGATATCGCGCCCGCAGGTGACGACGAGATCGACGCCGGCGGCCTTGCTCTTGCCGCGACAAAGTTCGGCCGCCCGGCCGAGTTCGTCGAGCGAGAAATGCGGATTGCCCAGGGACACCATGTCGACCGCGGGGTCGCTGGCGGTGTTGAGCTCGCGCCAGCTCCGCAGCAGATCATCGCGGGTCAAAACGATATGGCGTAGCGGCGCCTTGTCGCCGAGCGCCTGCTCCACGGTCTTCGCCTCCGGCGTCACGCCGGCTATGTGGAACATCGGTGCGCCGGCGGTGGTGGCGAAAGCGGCGCTGAATGCTTTGAGGTCGTCGCGGCTGGGCGGCCTGTCGGCCAGGCCGGTGACCACGGGAATGTCGGATCCGGCGAGTAAGCCGACATGGTAGCCGAGCAACGGATAGAAGGAATCGTCGGTGGTCCCGAGATCCGGCACATCGATCCGCACCGTCGCCCGTCTTCCGGCCTCCGTATGGCTGGCCATCCGTGGCGCGCGGCCGGTCAAGGCCACGCAGACGTCGAGATAGTCCGGATATTTCATGGTCCGCGCGCCGAGCACGCTGTTGGCGTAGGCGACGGCATTGGACTCGCCCCAGGCGATCTGCTGGCCGAATCGCGGCGCGCCTTCGAGCAGATAGGGCGCGCAGGTGAAGCTCGGGCGCACACCCATCCCGGTATAGGCCGCG
>JAYSFH010000568.1:0-2978 GCA_041913405.1 Dongia sp.
CCTTGATCTCCAGGCCCTTGAAGATGACCTGGTTCCAGTCGATCGCGGTGTTGGCGGGCGGGATCCCGAGCAGGGCCACCTTGCCGCCGTGGTTCATATGCTCGAGCATGGTGGTGAAGGCCGAAGGCACGCCGGACATCTCGAGGCCGACGTCGAAGCCCTCGACCATGCCCAATTCGGTCATCACATCCTTCAGCTTCTCGCGGGTCACGTTGACGGCGCGGTGCGCGCCCATCTGCTTGGCGAGATCGAGGCGGTAGTCGTTGACGTCGGTGACGACGACGAAACGCGCGCCGACATGGCGCGCAATCGCCGCCGCCATGATGCCGATCGGCCCGGCGCCGGTGATCAGCACGTCCTCGCCGACCAGATTGAAGGCCAATGCGGTGTGGGTCGCGTTGCCGAAGGGATCGAAGATCGCCGCCAGGTTGGAGTTGATGTTGTCTGGAATCTTGAAGGCGTTGAAGGCGGGGATGCTCAAGAACTCCGCGAAGGCGCCGGGGCGATTCACGCCGACGCCGAAGGTGTTGCGGCAGAGATGCCGACGTCCCGCGCGGCAGTTGCGGCAATAGCCGCAGGTGATGTGGCCCTCGCCGGAGACGCGGTCGCCGAGGTTGAAACCGCGCACCTCCTGGCCCATGGCGACGATCTCGCCGACATATTCATGGCCGACATGCATGCCGACCGGAATGGTCTTCGCCGCCCAGTCGTCCCATTTCCAGATATGGATGTCGGTGCCGCAGATCGCGGTCTTGCTGATTTTGATCAGCACGTCGTTGTGGCCGACCTCGGGCTCCTTCACGTCCTGGAGCTTCAGGCCCGGTCCGGCTTCGGTCTTGACGAGGGCTTTCATGGCAGCACTGCCTCGGTTCTGAAATGAATGATGTCGTCATGCCAGGCTTCAGGCCTGGCATCCACGAGTTTGCCTGCAACGAAGAAACGCGTGGATGCCAAGGCCAAGCCTTGGCATGACGAGCGGGAATTTGAATGGCGGTGAGCCAAGCCCTTCACCGAATCGCGCCCATCTGCTTGCCGACCTTGGCGAAGGCGGCGATGGCGCGGTCGATGTCTTCGGTGGAATGGGCGGCGCTCATCTGCGTCCTGATGCGGGCCTGGCCCTTGGGCACGACCGGGAAGCTGAAGCCGATCACGTAGATCCCCTCCTTCAGCAGCGCATCCGCCATCGCCGTCGCGAGCTTGGCCTCGCCCAGCATCACCGGGATGATCGGATGACCGGCGCCGGCCAGGGTGAAGCCGAGCCTGGACATCTCCGAACGGAAGCGCTCGCCGTTGGCGGCGAGCTTCCGGCGCAGGTCGGCGCCCTCCTTCGATCCCAGGAGATCGAGCACCGCCAGCGAGGCGGCGGCGATGTTCGGCGCGAGAGAATTGGAGAAGAGATAGGGCCGCGAACGCTGGCGCATGAGATCGACCACCGGCTGCCGGGCGGAAGTGTAGCCGCCGGAGGCGCCGCCCAGGGCCTTGCCGAGCGTGCCGGTGTAGATGTCGACGCGGTCGGCAACGCCACAGAGCTCGGGCGAGCCGCGGCCGTTGGCGCCGACAAAGCCGACCGCGTGGCTGTCATCGACCATGACGATCGCCTGATACTTGTCGGCGAGGTCGCAGATGCCTTTCAGGTTGGCGATGATGCCGTCCATCGAGAAGACGCCGTCGGTCGCGATCATCTTGAAGCGGGCACCGGCGGCGTCGGCCGCCTGCAACTCCTTCTCCAGCGCCGCCATGTCGTTGTTGGCGTAGCGGAAGCGCTTCGCCTTGCAGAGCCGCACGCCGTCGATGATGCTGGCGTGGTTGAGCGCGTCGGAGATGACCGCGTCCTCCTCGCCGAGCAGGGTCTCGAACAGGCCGCCGTTGGCGTCGAAGCAACTGCCGTAGAGGATCGTGTCCTCGGTGCCGAGGAAGCGGGAGAGCTTCGCCTCCAACTCCTTGTGCAGGGTCTGGGTCCCGCAGATGAAGCGGACCGAGGCCATGCCGAAGCCGTGTTCGTCCAGGCCCCGCTTGGCCGCCGCGATGAGGCGCGGGTCGTCGGCCAGGCCGAGATAATTGTTGGCGCAGAAGTTGAGGACCTTGGTGCCGTCCTCGAGCGTGATGTGGGAATCCTGCGGCGTGGCGATCTTGCGCTCGGCTTTCCAGAAGCCGTCGGCGCGGATCGTGTCGAGCGTCTGGGAGACGGAAGCAAGGAAGGCGGTGTTCATGAGCGAAAGGGGCTGTTGGAGAGGTGAACCGGGTATACGCCATTGGCCCGTCTTTTTGCAGGCGGGTCCAATGATTTTTCCACAAGGGGGACGTGACGCCGTCGACTCGGGAATTGTCGGGAGACATTCCGGCTCCGGAAACGCCGGATTTCCGCGCTATTGGCGGCTTCCAGAATGTCCCCGTGACAGGCTGGGACGGCGCTGGTAATCCTCCCAGCCATGCAGCAGCCGACCAGAATTGCGCCTTCAATTCTGTCCGCCGATTTCGCCCGCCTGGGCGCAGAGGTGGAGGCGATCACGGCTGCCGGCGCGGATTACATTCATGTCGACGTCATGGACGGGCATTTCGTGCCCAACATCACCATCGGCCCGATGGTGGTGAAGGCGCTCCGGCCCCACAGCAAGAAGACCTTCGACGTCCATCTGATGATCGCGCCGGTCGACCCTTACGTGCCGGAATTCGCGGCGGCCGGCGCCGATATCATCACCTTCCACCCCGAAGCCGGCCCGCACGCGCATCGGACCGTGCAGCTGATCAAGTCGCTGGGCAAGAAGGCGGGGATCTCGCTCAATCCCGGGACCCCGGTCGATGTGGTCGATTACCTGCTGCCGAACGTCGATCTGGTGCTGGTGATGAGCGTCAACCCGGGCTTCGGCGGGCAGAAGTTCATCCCGCAGGCGCTGGACAAGATCGCCGCACTTCGGCGCAAGATCGACGCGGTCTCGGAAGCGCAGAACGGGCGGCCGATCGACCTCGAGGTCGATGGC
>JAYSFH010000569.1:0-2978 GCA_041913405.1 Dongia sp.
GTGGGGGTCTGGGATAAGGCCATGATTTCCCGGAAGGTCACTAGGGGCTTGTTCGGTGGGCATTGTGCGGATGGCGGGCGGGCGATCAAGCGAATTTGCCGGCCTGAACGCGGGCGAAATATCCGGTGAAAACCATCGACCGCGGCCTTATATTAGGGGCCGCTCTTCTGGAATAGAGACGTTGGCGCCTGCCTGGCACAAGCATCCCCATGATCGACCCGTTCGGCCGCAAGATCTCCTATCTCCGCGTCTCGGTCACCGACCGCTGCGACTTCCGCTGCGTCTATTGCATGGCGGAGCATATGACCTTCCTGCCGAAGGCCGAAGTGCTGTCGCTGGAAGAGCTCGACCGGCTGTGCAGCGCCTTCATCGGCCTCGGCGTCAGGAAGCTGCGCCTGACCGGCGGTGAGCCGCTGGTGCGCAAGAACGTGATGGAGCTGTTCCGCGCGCTCTCGCGGCACCTGAAGAGCGGCGCGCTCGAAGAATTGACCGTCACCACCAACGGCAGCCAGCTCGGCAAATATGCCGATGAACTGGCGTCGCTCGGCGTCAGGCGGGTCAATGTCTCGATCGACACCCTCGATCCGAAGAAATTCGCCGAGATCACCCGCTGGGGCAAGCTCGACACCGTGCTCGACGGCGTGCGCGCCGCGAAGGAAGCCGGCCTCAAGGTCAAGATCAACACCGTCGCCTTGAAGGGCGTCAACGACGACGAGGTCGATACGCTGGTCGAATGGGCGGGCCGCGAGGGCCACGACCTTACCTTCATTGAGGTGATGCCGATGGGCGATATCGGCGGCGAGAACCGGCTAGACCAGTATCTGCCGATCTCGCTGCTGCGCTCGAACATGGCGCGGCGCTGGACCCTGGAAGAGACATCCGAGCGGACCGGCGGACCGGCGCGCTATGTGCGGCTGAAGGAGACCGGGCAGCGGGTCGGCTTCATCACGCCGCTCACCCACAACTTCTGCGAATCCTGCAATCGGGTGCGGGTGACCTGCACCGGCATGCTCTATATGTGCCTCGGCCAGGAGGACAGCGCCGATCTCCGCGCGCCGCTGCGCGCCAGCGAAAGCGATGCGGCGCTGATCGCCGCGATCGAAGAGGCGATCGGCCGCAAGCCGAAGGGCCATGATTTCATCATCGACCGCCGCCACCAGGGGCCTGCGGTCGGCCGGCACATGAGCGTGACGGGCGGGTAAGTCTGCCTGTCGCTGATCCCGAATGTTGCCACAACTCAGTCGTCATCCCGGGACTTGGTCCCGGGATGCACGCCTTTCGATCGCGCAACACCCAAGGCGTGGATCCCGGCGCCTAGCGCCGGGATGACGGCGGAAGAATAACCGCCGTCACTTCAGCCGCTTCTCCATCGAGAAATTGTCGAAGATCTGGCCGTTGTAGGTGATGCGCTGCGCCTGCAGGGTGGCGAAGCCCATGCGCTCGAAGAATTTCCGCGCGGTGATGCTGGACTGGGTCCAGAGCCTGGCGGCGCTTCGGCGTTTCGCTTCGCGCTCGATCTCCTCCATCAGCTTGGTGGCGATGCGCTTCCTGAGGAGATCCTTGTGGACGAAGAGCTGGTCCACATAGTCGTCGCCGTCGAGATTGGCGAACCCGACCACCATTCCCCCCGACACCGCGACCATGAAATAGCTGGCGTCGATCACCCCGCGCCAATGCTCGAGGTCGACCTGATAAGGCGCCCAGGCGTCGAGATGCGCCTCGGAATAGTCGTGGCGGTTGACGGCATGGACGGTGTCGCGGAACAGGCGGGCGATGGTCAACGCATCATCGGCGCGGCCGCGCCGGAGCTCGATGACGAAACGGGTGTCGCGGGCCCTCAATCTCCCGCCCTCAGTCCACGATGACCTGGTGTGCGAAGTCCCGCCCGTCGGTGATGGTGATCTGGCGGAAGCCGAGCAGCTTCATGAAGTCGAAGAAGGTGGATTCCTCGGGCTGGGTGTTCTGCTGGAAGAAGGGCGTCGAGCGCGCCACCGCCGTCAATTGGGCGAGCAGCGCGCGGACGCGGTAGATGGTGTTCAGCTGGCCGTCGATCATGCCGACGATGATCAGCTTCTCCGACTGGCTGCCCTTGGCGAAGATCGCGAAGCTCGGGGCGTATTTGCCGTCGAGGAGCTGCTTGGTCATGCCGATGATGAAGGCCTGGCGGCGGACCTTGTCGCTTTCGCCCAAGGTGATGGTGCGGGAGACATAATGTTCGACGGTCTTGGGCTTCGGATAGTAGTAGCCCTCGTGCTGCGACTGCTCCTCGGCCGGTTCCTGGCTGAAGGAGACGTTGTCCTGCGCGGCCGCGGTTCCGGACAGAATGCCCAGTCCGATGAACGTGGGCGTGAGGAGGCCGAACGCCAGAGAACCCGCGACGGACCAGCGAGACACGCGACGCATTCGAACCCCCAGGAATCCAGGGCGTTACAGTGCGGCGGCGGCCTCCTGTTTGCAAGGAAAGATTGGACTTTCGGCGGAGGCCGGCGGCCTGTCATGCACTTTCCGGAGATGGCCGGCGCGGCTATACTCGCCGGCAGCCCTGCAATCGCATCCCGTACCCTTTCATCCATCCATGGCAAAACCCACCTTCGCTTTCGTCGCGGCCCCCAGTGCCGAGGCCCAGGCCGCGCTGGCGGAGCTGAAGTCCCGCTATGGCGAGGCCGATCCGGTGCATGCCGAGATCCTGGTCGTGCTGGGCGGCGACGGCACCATGCTGGAGACCCTGCACCGGCATATGGGCCGCCAGGTCAGCATCTTCGGCATGAATTGCGGCACCGTCGGCTTTCTCATGAACCGCTACAGCACCGACGACCTGGTCGAGCGGCTGGAGCGCGCGCAGCTGGTCACCCTGCACCCGCTGGAGATGCGGGCCAAGACCACCGACGGCAGCGAGCAGGTGCGACTCGCCATCAACGAGGTCTCGCTGCTGCGCGAGCTCGCCCAGGCGGCGAAGATCACCATCAAGGTGGACGGCA
>JAYSFH010000570.1:0-2608 GCA_041913405.1 Dongia sp.
AATAGAAAAACCGTCCTGCCGCCGGAACGATCCTCCGCCTGCGCTTAATCGTTAATGCTCTGATTTCTTTGATTTCTTGCGATCGAACTCGGCCCGGTCTTCGGCGCGATGGGGGCGGCGGTGCGGGTGCAGGACCCAATAATGCTCGAACATGAAGTAGTTGAAGGAGGCGGTCCAGGCGATCAGGACCAGCCCGATCATCGCCTCGATCCCGGCCAGGAGGCGCAGATCGTTGGAAAGCTGCCGGGAATCGCTGAAGCCGAGCGAGGTATAGGTCTCGGTGGAGAAGTAGAGATAGTCGAGAAAAGCGCGGCGGCCTTCGTCGGCAAAGCCGCTGGCGGTCTCCACCGCCAGGACCCAGTACAGGCCGGCGAACAGCCAGACCTCGAGGGTGTGCGCCACGAAACAGGCGCAGATCCCGAGCACCACATGGGCGCGGCGCGGCACGATGGCGACCCGCGGCAGCAAATAATCGGCGGTCAGCCGCATGATCTCGTAGTGGATAAGGATGCAGGCGACCACCAGGACCGACGCCAGCACCATCATCAGCAGGAATTCCACGCGCCCTTCCTCTCCCCTTCGAAAGCCGGTAAGACCGGGGCCGAACCACCGGCGGCCGCTCACGCATGATAGCCTACCTCCGAATCTGCACTTTGATCCTGATCAGCCTGCCCGGTCTTGCCGGCTGCGGCGGGGGCAGCGGGCTGCCGACACTCGCCGCCTCCGGCCCGCGCGAGACCTTCGCCGAGCAGCAGATCGTGGCGGCGGCGCATCCGCTGGCGGTCGAGGCCGGGCGCGAGATCCTGCGCGCCGGCGGCAGCGCGGCCGATGCGGCGATCGCAGTGCAGGCGGTGCTGACCCTGGTCGAGCCGCAGTCCTCCGGCATCGGCGGCGGCGGCTTCCTGCTGCATTACGACGAGCGGGCTAGACTGCTGGAAAGCTATGACGGCCGCGAGACCGCGCCGGCCTCGGCCCGGCCCGACATGTTTCTTGGGCCCGACGGCGAGCCGTTGAAGTTCTACGACGCCGTGGTCGGCGGACTCTCGGTCGGCGTGCCCGGCGTGCTCCGGATGCTCGAGCAGGCGCACCGGGAACACGGTAAGCTGCCCTGGGCGCAGCTTTTTGCGCCGGCGATCAAGCTCGCCGAAGACGGTTTCCCGGTCTCGCCGCGGCTCGCGGAATCGATCGCCGAGGACGAATATCTCGGCAAGATGCCGGTGAGCGGGCGCTACTTCTATGCCGCCGACGGCAAGCCGCTGGCGGCCGGGGCGCAGCTCCGCAATCCCGCGCTGGCCGAGGCGCTGCGCGCGATCGCCGACGGCGGCGCCGACGCCTTCTATTCCGGCAAGATCGCCGAGGACATCGTCGCGGCGGTCAACAACGCGCAGCCGCGCGCGGGAGGCATGACGCTTGCCGATCTCGCCGGCTACCAGCCGATGAAGCGCGCGGTGCCTTGCGGCACCTATCGGGTCTACAAGGTCTGCGGCATGGGCCCGCCCTCCTCCGGCGGCATCACGGTGCTGCAGATCCTCGGCATGCTCCGGCGTTTCGACATGGCAAACGAGGATCCGCTCTCGGTGGCGGCGGCGCATCGCTTCGCCGAGGCCAGCCGCCTGGCCTACGCCGATCGCGACCGCTTTCTCGGCGATCCGGATTTCGTGAAGATGCCGCTCGCCGGCATGATCGACCCGGACTATCTCGCCGACCGGTCCGAGCTCATTCACGACGACCGCGCCTCGCCCAACGCGCTGCCGGGCAATCCGCCGGGCGACGCCACCATCGGCGCCAGCCAGCACCAGTTCGAGCCGATCTCGACCAGCCATATGGTGATCGTCGATCGCGACGGGAACATCGTGACCTTCACCACCACGGTGGAGAATGCCTTCGGCTCGCGGCTGATGGTGGATGGCTTCATCCTCAACAACCAGCTGACCGACTTCTCCTTCCGCCCGAGCATCGACGGGCGCCCGGTCGCCAACCGCGTCGCCGCCGGCAAACGGCCGCGCAGCTCGATGGCGCCGGTGATCGTGTTCGACCGCGCGACGGGTGCGCCGGTCTATGCCCTGGGCTCGCCGGGCGGGGCCAACATCATCGACTATGTGGCGGAGGCGCTGGTCGCCCTGCTCGACTGGAATCTCTCGCCGGCGGAAGCGGCGGCCTTGCCGCATGTGATCAACCGCAACGGCCCGACCTTGCTGGAAGAAGGCCGCGGCCTGGAATCGCTCGGCGCGGCCCTCACGGCGATGGGCGATACGGTGAAGTTTCAGCCGATCGACAGCGGCCTCAATATCGTGGCCCTGGGCGAGAACGGCATGGTGGGGGCAAGCGATCCCCGCCGCGAAGGAGTGGCACTTGGCGACTGAGACGGCTTTCGACACCAGACCCCGGATTGCAATGCGCCCAGGCGCGGAGAAGCGCGTGGCCGGCGGCCATCCCTGGGCCTATTCCAACGAGATCGAGATGAACGAGGCGGCGAAGGCTTTGCCGGCGGGCGAGCTCGTCACGCTGATGCGCGCCGACGGCCGCAGTCTCGGCGCGGCGATGTTCAATCCGCATTCGCTGATTGCCGCCCGCGTCCTGGATCGCGATCCCACCGCCGAGATCAACC
>JAYSFH010000570.1:2618-2971 GCA_041913405.1 Dongia sp.
TTCTTCGAGAAGCGGCTGCAGCGAGCGCTCAAGCTGCGCGAGCGCCTGGTCGCGGTCCCCTACTACCGGCTGATCCACGCCGAGGCCGACGGCCTGCCGGGGGTGGTGGTCGATCGTTTCGGCGACACGGTCGTGGTCGAGGTGAACAGCGCCGGCATGGACCGGCTCTCGGAACTGCTCGCCGCCGCGATCGACGCGGTGTTGAAGCCGACCACCATCCTGATCCGCGGCGAGGGCAACGCGCGCAAGATGGAAGGCCTTGCGCCGATGAGCCGCTTCGCCAAGGGCGGGCTCGAAGGGCCGATCGAACTCATGGAGAACGGCGTCAAGTTCCTCGCCGATCCGGCGGTGGC
>JAYSFH010000571.1:0-2970 GCA_041913405.1 Dongia sp.
GTCCCCGAGGCTGTGCCCGGCGACGAAGCGCGCCTTGGCGGCGAGGGTCCATTTGCCCTCGGTTTCCAGCACCCGGAGGACCGCCTGGCTGACCGCCATCAGGGCCGGCTGGGCGTTCTCGGTCAGGGTCAGGTCCCCCTCCGGCCCCTCGAACATCAGCTTGGAAAGCTTCTGCTTCAGGGCGTCATCGACCTCCTCGAAGACATGTTTCGCGGATGGAAAGGCTTCGGCGAGCGCTTTGCCCATGCCGACGGCCTGCGATCCCTGACCCGGGAAGACGAAAGCGCGGATCATTTAACCCCCTGAAAGACAGACATATTTTGGTTTGGACCGGCTGGACTCGCGCGCTGCACGCGCACCTATATAAGGACGCTGTCTAGCCGTGGCGACGGCTGGTCGCAAGACCCCGAAATCGCCTTGATTTCAGGGGTTCGGACTGTATAGTCCGCCGCCTTAAACCCTGCCAGTTCACGGCTTCCCAGGGAATTCCCTGGAAGCCAGCTTTCGCGGCCCATGCCGCGCTTGCCCGTGGGATTGGCTAGGTCCGGTCGGCTCGTCTCCGGATGGAGGCAGCTCCGGACCGCGAAAAGCCATAGGGAGTCTGTCGCTTATGCCGTTCTATGAGAACGTCTTCATTGCGCGTCAGGACGTGACCACCGCCCAGGTGGAAGCCCTGACCGAGCTCTTCTCCGGGATCATCACCGCCCAGGGCGGGAATGTCACCAAGAAGGAATACTGGGGCCTGAAGAGCCTCTCCTATCGCGTCCGCAAGAACCGCAAGGGCCACTACACGCTCTTGAACATCGATGCGCCGGCCGCTGCCGTCATCGAGATGGAGCGCCAGATGCGCATCCATGAGGACGTGCTCCGCCAGCTCACCGTCAAGGTCGAGGAGCTCGAAGAGGGCCCGTCGGCGATGATGCAGAGCAAGGGCGGCCGTGACCGCGACGATCGTGGTGACCGGGGCGATCGTGGTGATCGCGGCCCGCGTCGCGACCGCGACGATCGTGGTCCCCGGGGTGGCGAGCGTGATGACCGCTTCCGCTCGGCCCGCGCGCCGCGCCAGGAAGCTTCCAGCGAAGGAGCATCTGAATAATGAGTGGTGAACGCGAAGGCCGCGAAGGCGGCCGTGACGGTGGCCGCGAGGGCGGTCGTGGTGGTGGCGGCGGTGGCCGTCGTCCCTTCTTCCGTCGCCGCAAGTCCTGCCCGTTCTCGAGCGATAACGCGCCGAAGATCGACTACAAGGACGTCCGTCTGTTGAGCCGGTTCATCTCCGAGCGCGGCAAGATCGTGCCGAGCCGCATCACCGCGGTTTCGGCGAAGAAGCAGCGCATCCTGGCCCAGGCCATCAAGCGCGCCCGCTTCCTCGGTCTGCTGCCTTACGTGATTAAGTAAGGAGGACGGGAACATGGACGTCATTCTTCTGGAGCGGATCGAGCGCTTGGGTCAGATCGGCGATGTGGTGAAGGTGAAGCAAGGCTTCGCCCGCAACTACCTGCTGCCGAAAAAGAAGGCCCTGCGCGCGACCGACGAGAACAAGAAGCGTTTCGAGGCGCAGCGCGCGCAGATCGAAGCGAACAACCTGAAGCGCCGCCAGGAAGCCGAGAAGATCAGCGACAAGGTCGATGGCCTGAAGGTCGTGATCATCCGCCAGGCTTCCGAGACCGGCATCCTGTTCGGCTCGGTTTCGACCCGCGACATCGCGGAAGGCGTGACCAAGGCCGGCTTCACCATCGACCGCGCTCAGGTGAAACTCGACAAGCCGATCAAGACCCTGGGCCTGCACGACGTCCGCGTCGCGCTGCACCCGGAAGTGATCGTGAAGGTCGTTGCCAACGTCGCGAAGTCGGAAGACGAAGCGGTGGCGCAGGAGAAGGCCGGCGGCTTCGTCGCCGGTCAGGCCGAAGACCAGGCGCAGGCCGACCTCGACAAGCTGCTGGCCGAGGCCGAGTTGGCCACCGCCGGCACTGAAGAGGCTGCCCAGCAGTAAATCTCGCTGCACGGCGTTGAGAAAAACTCGGCCGCTCCCTGCAAGGGGAGCGGCCGAAGCTTTTTTGCGGAGCGGGTTGGGCGCCACACACTACGCCGCCATGCCAAGGCTTGGCCTTGGCATCCACGAGTTTGAATCCGTTGGGTAAGTGAGCGACGAGAGCAACTCGACGACGAGCGAGTTGGTTGAGACAGCGAGACGATCGCAATGACGATCGAGTGAATCGGAATCTTTTGCCTAGAGCACGACTCGATATCAGTCCTAGAATCGATCCCGGATATACACGCTATCCACAAGCAGATCGTCCGCCGGTCTATGACGCTCTGATGTATGGTCGCGCAAATGGAAACTGGATCGAACAACGTCACCAGGCTGCGCAGCGGCGACGGCTCCGTCGTGCCGCAGCGCACACCGCCGGTCAACTACGACGCCGAGAAGGCTCTGCTCGGCGCGATCCTCGCCAACAACCTGGTCTATGACCGTGTCAACGAGTTCCTGCGGCCGGAGCATTTCGCGGACTCGCTGCACGGCCGTATCTACGAGGCGATCGGCAAGCTGGTGCAGCGCGGCCATCGGCTTGCGGGCGCCCCGCGCCCACACCCCCAACCCGGTGACCCTGAAGAACCTGTTCGACCAGGACGGCGCGCTCGCCGAGATCGGCGGCGCTCAATACCTCGTCGATCTCGCGCAGTCGGTCGTGACGGTGATCAACGCCGACGACTACGGCCATGTCATCCACGACCTTTATCTGCGTCGTCAGTTGGTCGATCTCGGCGAGGTCGTCGTCAACGACGCCTATGTCTTCGGCCTCGAGGACACCGCGGTCCAGCAGATCGAGGCGACCGAGCTCAAGCTCTTCAACCTCGCGGAATCCGGCCAGACCGAGAAGGGCCCGCAGGGCTTCAACGTCATCCTGAAAAGCGCGCTGGACATGGCGGAAGCCGCCTTCAAGCGCGACGGCCATATCACCGGCGTCACCA
>JAYSFH010000572.1:0-2969 GCA_041913405.1 Dongia sp.
CTTCATCGGCGTCATTCCGGTCGAGCAGCCGGGGCACCCGGATTTCCTCTATGCACCGCATCTGGTTTCCTTCGCCCGCGCGCAAGGCTGGTATCGGGACGGCGAGGCTTTCGACTTCAACCAGGTCTATGGCGACGGCAAGGGACGCTGGGCCGGCGTGCAGTGGATCGAGGCCGAGATGCAGGCGCGGGCCGCGCGGCCGGAGAAGATCGGCCTTGCAGACATCATCTGGGCGGTCCGCACCGAGAAGCTGACCGGCGATACCGCGGGCTACGGCCAGGTGGTGCCGCTGCATCACCCGCGCCACGACGCGCTGCGCCATCTCTGGCATACCCAGGTCGGCGCCGTGGCCGCGCCCTTCGTGCCCGTCTTCATGGGCATGCGCGATGTGCCGGAGGAATATCGCCGGCATCGCTATCTCACCGACGGCGAGGCCGCGCGCTTCCTGGACCTGCGCCATGCGCGCAACGGAAAGCCGGATTCGGTTTCGACCATTCCCCAGGGGATCGAGTCGACGCGCTCGGCCGCGCAGGTCTTCAAGCGATTGCTCTATCTCGTGTTCCAGAACCAGGAGGCCTTCCTGCCGGAAGTGACCGAAACCTGGACCGCGGTGGAACGCCGCCTCGCCGCGGCGCAGCCCGCGGTGCTGCGCACGGCCGAGACCTTGATCGCCGCGGGCGAGCCGGATCTCGCCTGCGGCTATTTGACCTACTACGGAAGCAGCGAGCTCATGAATGCGCTGGCGCTGGCGGAATCGCTGGCCACGAGCATCGAAGCCCGCACCCGTGCGCGGTTCGGGATCCGCACGGATGCGGAGCCGCTGTCGCCGGAGCAGATCTGGTAAGTCATCCTTGCGTCTGGCGCCGCCTCTGAGAATTGCGCATGCCGCCGATCACCTTTCCGTTGAGATGCCGGCCCGCCTTGAAACGAAACTTGCTTGCTGATGCGTCGACGCGAATTTCTATTGCATCCAGCCGGCCAGCACATAAGGCGGTGTGAGGAGTGTAAAGACTTCTTGAACTTTCATTCACGGATTGCATGACTCACATGCGCGGCGGTGGAGTTGCCAATCTCGCCCGTATCCGTCATTTCAAACGGTAATTGCAGGGCGCGCATCGAATCCGGTCGCGCCCGTTTCATTTCCGATGATCAACCGTCGAATGCCAGCGGGCTGGATGCCGTGGGGGCAGCTGCGCCGCAGGAAAAGCGAATCATGCCGAGTGCGTCTTTCAACCAGCGCGACCCGAGGCCCAATGCCGGTCGTGCCCGCGTCGGCCGGATCGACATCGATCCGGCGGCACGCCGCGAGATCGAGTCGGGCGCCGAGCCGTCCTGGGGCCAGTTGCTCCGCACCTGGGAATCCCTCGCCGCAGCAAAGGGCCGCTTTCCGGCGCGCGGCGAGATCGACCCGGCGGCGCTGGGCGTCAAGCTGCTGCCCAACGTGTTCCTGGTCGATGTCGTCGAGACTCCCGGCCGGGGCGCGCCGCGCTTCCGCTATCGCCTGCTCGGGCAGGCGATCATCGACCGCGAGCCGACCCGCGCCGGTGACTATGTCGATGAACTCGGCGCCACCGCCGATGTCGTTGGCATCGAGCATCACTACATCGGCGCGCTCGAAGGCAAGGTCTGGATCCGCGAAGCCAGCCTCGCCTGGAGTGATCCGCGCGGCGGCTATCTGCGCTATCGCGTGATGATGCTGCCGCTCTCCGAGGACGGTGAGAGCGTCACGCATCTCATCGGCCTGGCACTCTACGCCTTCTGAATCGCCTTCACGCAACCTGCGCGGCCAGCGGCTTCCGGCCGCGGAACAGCAGCCACAAGGCGATCGACATGTTCAGCAGGTTCCAGGCGATGCCGTTCAGGAAGGCGGCGCTGTAGGAGCCGGTCCAGTCGAAGATCAGGCCGGTCATCCAACCGCCGATCGCCATGCCGATCACGGTCGACATCAGGACCAGGCTGACCCGCACGCCTGCCTGCCGCGCCGGGAAATACTGCCGGACGATCAGCGCATAGCTCGGCACGATCCCGCCCTGACTGAGGCCGAACAGCGCCGACACGATGTAGAGCGAGGTCAAGCCGTTGAACGGGATGTAGAAGAGCAAGGTCAGGCATTGCAGCACCGAGCCCAGGATCAGCGTGCCGACCCCGCCGATCTTGTCGGCGATCAGCCCTGAGCCCAGGCGGCTGATCACACCCATCCCCAGCATCACCGAGAGCATCTCCGCGCCCCGCGCCGGCCCGTAGCCGAGATCGGTGCAATAAGCGACGATATGCACCTGCGGCATCGACATGGCGACGCAGCAGGCGACGCCGGCCAGCATCAGCAGCGGCTGCAGGAATTTCGGCGCGGGCAGCAGTTCATGCGCCCCGTTGCCGTTGCCGCCGCCGCTGGCGACCGGATGGTGGTCGGCGATCGCCGGCCGTCGCTTCAGGAACAAGGCCAGCGGCAGCATGGTGACGAGGCAGAGAACGCCGATGCCGAGATAGGCATCGCGCCAGCCGTAGTTCGAGATCGCGTACTCCAGCAGCGGCGGCCAGATCGTGCCGGCGAGATAGTTGCCGCTGGCGACGATCGCGACCGCGATCCCACGGTTGCGCTGGAACCAGTGGGTGGTATCGGCGACCAGCGGCCCGAAGGTGGCGCTGCTACCGAGCATGCCGATCAGCAATGCCTGGATGGAAATGAACTGCCAGTAGCTGGCGCTGAACGCGCCGGCGATGAAGCCCAGGCCGAGCGTCGCCGCACCGATCAAGAGCGGCAGCAGGATGCCGAACTTGGCGGCGATCCGGCCGAGGGTGATGCCGCCGATCGCGAAGCCCACCATGGTCGCGGTGTAAGGCAGCGAGCCGCCGGCGCGACCGACGTTGAACTCCTGCTGGATCGTGGTCAGCACCACGACGGGCGCCCAGAGCCCGATCCCGCCCACGGTCGCCAGGCCGAGCGAGGCCGCGACCCGGCCCCAGGCGTA
>JAYSFH010000573.1:0-2962 GCA_041913405.1 Dongia sp.
CAGAGCGAGGCCGCGCAAGCCGGGGCGCAGGCGCCAGAAACGACGCAGCGCGTCCCCGGTGGGCGCGCTTCGCCTGGCTCCGCTGTCGATCGCGCCTGCTTCCGCCATTCCGGGTCAGGCGCCGGCTTTCACTTCCTCGAACATCTTCTGGATGACGTCGGTGTTCGGGATGTATTGCTGGAAGATGCTCTTCTCGAAGAAGACCGTCGGGTCACGCGGCAGGTTGACGGCCTTCAGCTCGTCGTCGGTCAGCGCTTCGAAGGTCGCCTGGTTGGAATGGCCGTAGCCCATCGCGGTCACCAGCCACTTGCCGGCTTCCGGCTGCAACATGGCATCGATCAGGTCATAGGCCTTGTCGAGATGCGGCGCGTTCTTGGTCAGCACCAGTCCGCAGCAATAGCTCATGATCCCTTCCTTGGGGTTCATGAACTTGATCGGCACGCCCTGGCCCTGCAGCGCGACGACCGAGCTGTTCCAGCCGTCGGAGGCGACCAGCTCGCCGGAGGCGAGGGCCTGCTCGACGGTGGAGTTGCTGTCCCAGTAGAAGCGCAGCAGCGGCTTCTGCTTCACCAGCAATTCCTTCGTCTTGGCGACCTCGGCGTCGGTCATGTCGAAGGGATTCTTGGCGCCGGCGACGATGCCGGCCAGCGGCACGCTGGAGGTGCCGTCCGCCGCCATCGAGAGCTGGCCCTTGTAGCGCTCGTCCCAGAGCAAGGTCCAGGACTCCTCCTGGATGTCGACCAGGTCGGGGCGATAGAGGATCGAGGTGTTGCCCCAGTCGATCGGGATGAAGAACTGCTTGCCGTCGATCTGGGTGTTGGGCAGCGCCTTCAGCTGCGGGAACACGGTGCCCCAAGCGGAGAGGCGCGAGGTGTCGATCGGCTGCAGCAGATCGAC
Source organism: Dongia sp. (assembly GCA_041913405.1). Classification (GTDB taxonomy): domain Bacteria; phylum Pseudomonadota; class Alphaproteobacteria; order Dongiales; family Dongiaceae; genus Dongia. The sequence continues at coordinate 898 of JAYSFH010000573.1, forward strand.
GTCGGTCCAGCGCTTCACGTCGGTGCTGCAGGGATGGTCGATATCGACCACGAAGCCGTTCTGGATCTTGGTGCGCGCTTCCTCGGAATCGGCGAAGACCGGCATCTGCGGGTTGGCGCCGTGCTTCTTCACATAGGCCGGGAAGAAGCCGGGATCGTCATAGCCGGACCAGGTGAAGTAGATCGCCTGGTCGTCGGCGCGCGCAGCGTTGCGGGTGAGCGGGATCGTGGTGAGGGCCATGCCGGCCCCGAGCAGGATCTTGTTGACCTGGCGGCGGCTCAGCTTGCCTTCCTGCAGCCGGTCAAGGAACTCGGATTTCTGCATTCTGTCCTCCCTGTTGCATGGGCTTGTTATGTCGACTTTGCCTTGTCAACAACCTTGCCATGATACAGCTGGGGGCGCAACCGCCCGCCGCCAGCGGGACTCTTAACGCTTCAGCGGCAGCAGAATGTGCGAGGAATGTGCGGTCGAGCGGTGGATTTCCTGCTGCGCAACGCGCATCGCACGCCCGGTGCCAAACCGCTCACCTGTATTCAGATTCCGGTCATATCGGTCGAAGCAGCTCGACGAGATCGAGACGCGGATCCGGTGTCCCGCCTTCACCAGGTAGGAGGTGGCGAAGAGATCGATGTCATAGGCATAGATCCGCCCCGGCTCGATCGGGCTGGGATCGAAGGCATCCTCGCGCGCCGAGGCGCGGATGATTCCATCCTGGATCGGATTCGAGACGCCGTTGGGGAAGACGTCGCTCAAGGCCACCGTGAAATCGGTGTCGGTGGCGTCAGAGGCGGCGTAGAGCTTCATCGAGATCGGGCCGGTGAGCTCGACGTCGGCTTCCAATCGCGGCGTCGTGTAGTTGACCACGTCGGCGCGGGCCTCGATCGGCCGGCGATCGCCGAGCTGGCCGCAGACCGCCCAGCAATTGAGGCCGACGGATTCGACCACCGGATCGGCGGGGTCGTAAGTGAAGCGGTCGGGTGCCGCGTCGTCGTTCGGCTTGCTCTCGGAGAGCTGGCCCTCGCCGCGGAGATAGAACGGGGTCGGCTGCATGCCGGCCGGCGGCCAGGATTGCGCGACCTGCCAGCGGTCGGCGCCGATGGTGAAGTAACGCACCCGGCCGTCGCGGCCGAAGCCGTTGGCGATGCCCATCAGGTAGCGGTCGAAGAAATACTGGTAGGTATCCCAGCGCGCCCGGCCGGTCGGCGGCAGCGGCATGCAGATCGCCTTGGTGGTGTGCTCCGAACTGCCCTCGTGATCCCAGGGCCCGACCATCAGGTGGATATGCTCACTGCCGGCCGCCGCTTCCAGGCGCTTGAAGTCCTGCAGCTCGCCGCCGGTGAAGTTGTCGTACCAGCCGGACCAGTAGAGCACCGGAATCTTCACGCGGTCGAGGCTGGGGGTGAGGTCGAGCCGCTCCCACCAGGCGCGGTCGGTCACATGGGCGAGCACGCTGTTGAAATAGGCGCCGCCCTGCCCGGCCGCGCGCGCCATGTCGTTCAGCGGCAGGTGCCAGGGATCGAGCTTGGAGAGATCGGCATATTCCGGCGCGTCCATCGAGATCGCCCAGGGCGCCATGGTGTTCTGGAACATGGCACCCTGGCGGAACCAGATCTTGTGCCAGTCCATGACGATGTCACCCGGCGCGATGCAGGCGAGGCCCGGCACGCCGGACATCGCCGCCGCGAGCGAGGTGAGGCCGTAATAGGATTCGCCCCACATGCCGACCTGGCCGCTGCACCAGTCCTGGCGGGTGATCCATTGCACGGTATCGTGGCCGTCATTCATTTCGTTGACGACCGGCTCGAACACGCCGTCGGAAGAGAACTTGCCGCGCACATCCTGCACGACGCAGGCATAGCCCTTGCGCGCCCAGAAGGCCGCCGTCTGGTCCAGCATCATCGCCGGCGTCTTGCGGCCATAGGGCTGGCGGATCAGGATCACTGGCGCGCGGTCGACGCCGGCGGGAAGCGTGAGATCCGAGCGCAGGATGACGCCGTCGCGCATCGGCGTCTCGATCTCGCCGATGTGGCGCGCTGCAGCGAAGCGGTCGGGCGTGCCGGAGGGG
>JAYSFH010000574.1:0-2961 GCA_041913405.1 Dongia sp.
CCAGCAGCGAGGAATGGAACCAGCCGCGATGCTGGTCCGAGCCTTCGAGATAGAGATCGGCCGGCCATTTCAGGTCGCTATCCTTGCGCGGCTCCAGCACGAAGGAATGCGACGAGCCGGACTCGAACCAGACATCGACGATGTCCTTGATCTGCTCGTAGTCGTCCGGGTTGTGGTCGTTGCCGAGAAAGCGCGAGGGCTCGCTGGCGAACCAGGCATCCGAGCCTTCCTTCTGGAAGATGTCCACGATGCGGTCCATCACCTGCTGGTCCTGCAGCAGCTTGCCGGTCTTCTTCTCGACGAAGACCGCGATCGGCACGCCCCAGGCGCGCTGGCGCGAGATCACCCAGTCCGGCCGGTTCTCGATCATCGAGTAAAGCCGGGTCTTGCCCTGCGGCGGCACGAAGCGGGTCTTCTCGATCTCCGACAGCGCGATCTTCCGCAAGTCGTTCTTCGCCATGGAGATGAACCATTGCGGCGTGTTGCGGAAGATCAGCGGCGCCTTGGAGCGCCAGGAATGCGGATACTCGTGGGTGACCGTGCTGTTGGCGACGAGTGCGCCCGCTTCCTTCAGCTTCTCGATGACGGCGCCGTTGGCATCGCCCTTCTTGCCGTAAGGGGTGAGCACGCGCTTGCCGGCGAACAGACCCACATGCGGAAAATAGGCGCCATCCGGATCGACGGTCTGCGGCACCTCGATGCCGTTGGCGATGCCGAGCACATAGTCGTCGGCGCCATGGCCGGGTGCGATATGCACGAAGCCGGTGCCGGCGTCGGTGGTGACGAAGTCGCCCGCATGCGCCGGCACGGAAAACGTCGCGTAATAAGGATCGAGCCCGGCCAAAGGATGCTTGGTGACGGTGCCCTTGAGCGCGCTGCCCTTGCCCGACCAAACCTGCTTGGAACCGGCGATCTTGGCATCCGCCTCGAACGCGCCCTTCAGCGCCTCGGCCACCAGCAGGCGTTCGCCGGTCTTCACCAGCGCGCCTTCACCGGCGCCGGTCACTTCGATCACGACATAGTCGATGTTGTCGCCATAGGCGACCGCGCGGTTGCCCGGGATGGTCCAGGGCGTCGTGGTCCAGATGACGACATTGGCGCCTTCGATCTCCTTCGCCGGCGCCTTCACGATCGGGAACTTCACCCAGATCGTATCGGAGGTGTGCTCCTTGTACTCGACCTCGGCTTCGGCCAGCGCGGTCTTCTCCACCACCGACCACAGCACCGGCTTGGAGCCGCGGAACAGGCCGCCGTTCATCAGGAACTTGCCGATCTCGGCGGCGATCTGTGCCTCGGAGGCGTTCTTCATCGTGGTGTAGGGATTCTCCCAGTCACCCTCGACGCCGAGGCGCTTGAACTCCTCGCGCTGCACATCGATCCAGTGCGCGGCGAACTCGCGGCATTCCTTGCGGAAGTCGATGATCGCGACTTCGTCCTTGTTCTTGCCGGCCTTGCGGTACTTCTCCTCGATCATCCATTCGATCGGCAGGCCGTGGCAGTCCCAGCCCGGGATGTAGAAGGCGTCCTTGCCGCTCATCTGCTGCGAGCGGTTGATGACGTCCTTCAGGATCTTGTTCAGCGCATGGCCGATATGGATGTTGCCGTTCGCATAGGGCGGGCCGTCATGCAGGATGAACTTCTCGCGGCCCTTCGAGGTCTCGCGCAGCTTCTTGAACAGGTTCACCTTCTGCCAGGAGGCCAGGATCTCCGGCTCGCGCTTCGGCAGGTCGCCGCGCATCGGGAAATCGGTCTTCGGCAGAAACACGGTCGCTTTGTAGTCCACGTTCGGTCCTTCAGTTCAAATCTTCCGGCAGGCTCGCCGGGTGTTCGCGCAAGGCCGGCCCGCGATACTCGGCCAGCATCCTTCTCGCGGTATCGCTGTCGGCGGCGATCTGCGCCTTCAATGGGTCGAGGCCGGAGAATTTCATCTCCGGCCGGATGAACCCGAGCAGCGCCACCCGGAGATGCCGGCCATAGAGGTCGGCGGCATAGTCGAAGAGATGCACTTCGAGCTGGACTCTGGTCCCGCCGATCGTCGGCCGCATCCCCAGATTGGCGACGCCGCCGATCCATTGCAAGCCGCTGCCGCCGTCCACGGCGGCTTTCACCGCATAGACCCCCAGCTTCGGCTGCATGAACTCGCCCAGGGCGATGTTGGCGGTCGGGAAACCCAGCAGCCGCCCCCGCTGGTCGCCATGCTCGACCCGCCCCTCGATCTCCCAGGGCCGGTTGAGGCAGGCGGCGGCGGTCGCCGGATCGCCCTTGGCCAGCGCGTCACGGATCAGGGTCGAGGAATAGATGGCACCCGCCGGGTCGGTCTGCGGCGAGACCGCGGTGACGCCGAAGCCTAACTTCTCGCCCGCGGCCTTCAGCGTGGTCGCATTGCCGCCGCGCTTGTTGCCGTAGCAGAAGTCCGAGCCGACCACGATATGCGCGGCGCCCAGGCCCTTCACCAGCACCGCGTTCACGAACTCATCGGCGCTCCGCTGCGACATGTCATGGTCGAAGGTCAGCACGAAGGCGACATCGACGCCGAGGTCCTGCAGATGCCGCATCTTGATGCGGAAAGGGGTCAGCCGGAACGGCGGCTCGTCCGGCTTGAAGAACGAGCGAGGATGTGGCTCGAAGGTCAGCACGCCAAGCTTGGCTCCGAGCTTCTTCGCCTGTTCCGCCGCCTGGCCCAGCACCACCTGGTGGCCCTGGTGCACGCCGTCGAAATTGCCGATGGCGATCACCGCGCCCCGCAACTCCGCGGGCACATCCTCGAAATGCCGGATCAGCCGCATGCTGGCGTGCAAAAATTATGATCGTCATGGTACGCCGTTCGCGAATGCGAACATTCGTTCGCTGTGGCGTACCATCCACGAGTTTGCCGGCGACTGAAGGAAGTAACTCGTGGATGGTCCGCCTGCGCGGACCATGACGGGTATTTTCTTGTCAGCGACATCAACACGTCTGTCG
>JAYSFH010000575.1:0-2952 GCA_041913405.1 Dongia sp.
CGGATTGCTGGCGTTGATGCGGCCGCTTTCGGGGCAGGTGTGCCACTCGTTGATGGTGGTGTCGTACTGGACGCCCCGATCCGCGGAGGCCCACGCGGCGAAGCCGATCTTCTCCCAGAGGTCGCGGGCCTTCAGCGTCTTGTGGACCTTGCCATCGGTGCGGCGGATCAGGTTCCAGTCGCCGTCGTTGACGACCGCTTGCACGAAGTCGTTGGAGACGCGGACCGAGTTGTTGGAGTTCTGGCCGGAGACGGTCAGATAGGCCTCGCTGTCCCAGTCGGTGTCATAGGTCTTGAACTCGATCTGGCGATAGCCCTGCTCGGCGAAATGGATGACGCGCTGGATGTAGTTCTCCGAGACGGTGGCCTTGCGCGCGGCGCGGATCGCGGCTTTGAGCGCCGGATTCTCCTTCGGATCGAAACGGCCTTCGCCCTCGCCGGCATGCGCCGCCTGCATGATCTGGTTGAGATGCAGGTTGCAGAGCGCGGAGCCGGAGACCATGGCGGCCACCTTCTGCTCCTCGGTGACCTTCCAGTTGATGTAGGTCTCGATGTCGGGATGGTCGAGATCGACGGTGACCATCTTCGCGGCACGGCGGGTGGTGCCACCGGACTTGATGGCACCCGCGGCACGGTCGCCGATCTTGAGGAAGGACATCAGGCCGGAGGAGCGGCCGCCGCCGGAGAGGCGCTCGCCGTCGCCGCGCAGCTTCGAGAAGTTGGAGCCGGTGCCGGAGCCGTATTTGAACAGACGCGCCTCGCGGACCCAGAGGTCCATGATGCCGCCTTCGTTGACGAGGTCGTCGGAGACCGACTGGATGAAGCAGGCATGCGGCTGCGGATGCTCATACGCGGACGCCGAGGCGGTGAGCTGCGCGGTCTTGAAATCGACGTAGTAATGACCCTGGGAGGGACCGTCGATGCCATAGGCCCAGTGCAGGCCGGTGTTGAACCATTGCGGCGAATTCGGCGCGGCCATCTGCTTGGCCAGCATGAATCGCATCTCGTCGTAGAAGGCCTTGGCGTCGGCCTCGGAATCGAAATAGCCGCCCTTCCAGCCCCAATAGGTCCAGGTGCCGGCCAGGCGATCGAACACCTGCTTGGCGCTCTTCTCGCCGGTGGTGCGCTCGTTCGCCGGCAGCTTGATCAGCGCCTCGCGATCGGCCTCCTGGCGGAACAGCCATTCGGGGACATCGGCTTCCACGACCGGGCGGAGATGGGCCGGGACGCCGGCCTTGCGGAAATACTTCTGCGCCAGAACGTCGCTCGCCACCTGCGACCAGTCGGCGGGGACTTCGATCCCGTCCAGCTTGAACACCACCGAGCCATCCGGATTGCGGATCTCGCTGGTGATTTCCTGGAACTTGATCTCCGCGTAAGGCGACTGATCGGCTTTGGTGAAACGGCGTTCAATGCGCATGTTCAGACCCCTGCTGCACTCGTGGTCACGATGTCGAAACGGTGGTTAACCGCTAGCCCCGAAGAGAATCCCCCTCCCTCTGCAGAAATCGCTTCAGCAAAGTGATCGAAGGGGTTGATGTGGCGCGCTATTACTGGTGACCCAGCCGGCGCCTACCGCCAGATATTGCGTCCGGGTTACGGTGAGGTGCAACGGAGAAATTTCTAGATTTGGCGATCTTTGATGTTGACGCCCCTAGATATTGTGCTCCCCCGCGAAAACAGCCGCGTCGCTGAATCTGAGAAAAAAGAAAGCCGCGAAAAAGGCCACTCAGGCTTCTGACTTGGCGCCACGCAGTGCCGAAAAACACAAGGCCGCCAACATGATAGCGACGCCCAACCATTGCAGCCACTGGGTCACCTCGCCGAGCAGCAGGCCGGCGACGATGATCGAGACGACGGGCTCGAGGTTCAGCATCACTGCGGCCTGGCTCGGGGGCAGGTATTTCAGCGCGGCGAACATGCAGGCCAGGCCGAAAATGTAGCAGCCGACCACGCCGCCGATCGCCGCCCAGCCCTGGCCGGTGGCGGGGAGCGCGATGCCGTCGGCGAGCACCAGGTAGAGGCCGAGGGCGAGGGCGCCCCAGAGATTGTTCCAGACATTGACCGCGAGACTGTCCGCACCCTCGAGATAGGGGCCGCTGAAGGTCAGGTTGCCGGCGACGCCGACGGCGCCCAGCAGGACCAGTGCGACGCCGCGCCAATCGACGCTTTCGGTCTCGAGCCCGATCGCCATCACCAGCCCGCCGAAAGCGACCAGCAGGGCGAGCGCCTTCGGCAGCGCCACCCGCTCGCGGCCGGAGACCGTCGCCATCAGCCAGACGATCAATGGAAAACTGTAGAGCAGCACCACCGCCAGGCTCACCTTGATGAAATAGACCGAGGAGAGATAGCCGATCGACATCGCCATGATGCCGACGGACATCGGAAAGGTGGCGATCATCGTGCGTCGCGGCAGCGCGAAGGAGCGGCGTGCGAGCAGCTGGAATGCGCCAACCACCAGGACGAATGCCGCGGTGCGCGCCTCCACCACGGTCAGCGGGTTCGCGCCCGCGTCATAGGCGAGTCTCGAGAAGGTGGTGATCAGGCTGAAGAAGGCGGCGCAGAGCAGGATCAGCACGAGGCCGATGCCGTAACGCTTCTGATTTGCGGTACTCAGGATATTCCCTCCGGAAAGGCGGCTGACTATCGCAAGCCGGTTCCGCTACTGTCCAGCGATGCCGGAAACGATCGTCATTCGCCCCGCCGCGCCCGCGGAAGCCGCCGTGCTGCTCGCGGTCATGCGTCGTGCCTTCGGCGAGTATCGCGGGGTGCTGCTGCCGGAATCGAGCGTCTTCATCGAGACGGTCGACCTGATCGCGGCAAAGCTCGCGGGCGGCGGCGGCTTCCTGGCGCTGCAGGACGGCCGGCCGGTCGGCTGCATCATCGCCGAAGAGAAGGACGGGCACGGCTATTTCGGCCGCCTCGCGGTCGTTCCGAGCCTCCGCCGCCAAGG
>JAYSFH010000576.1:0-2943 GCA_041913405.1 Dongia sp.
AAGAAGGGCCGCCGGCGCTGGAACGGCACCGATCACGGCGTGCACAAGGGGCGCAAGAACTGGCTGGAGGAAAGGCAGGAAGAGGAGGCGACCCTCGGCATCTCGAAGCAGCCCTATGTGCTGATCGTCGGTGGCGGCCAGGGCGGTCTCGCGCTCGGCGCGCGGTTGAGGCGGCTCGGCGTGCCGACCATCATCGTGGACAAGCACGAACGCCCGGGCGACGCCTGGCGCAAGCGCTACAAGTCGCTCTGCCTGCATGATCCGGTCTGGTACGACCACATGCCCTACCTGCCGTTCCCCGACGACTGGCCGGTCTTCTCGCCCAAGGACAAGATCGGCGACTGGCTCGAAGCCTATGCCAAGATCATGGAGATCAACTACTGGGCCAAGACCGAGTGCAAGACGGCCAGGTATGACGAAGCCAAGAAGGAATGGACCGTCGAAGTGCTGCGCGACGGCAAGCCGGTCACCTTGCGCCCGAAGCAGCTCGTCCTCGCCACCGGACAGGCCGGCCTGCCCAACATGCCGGATTACCCGGGCATGGCGGCGTTCAAGGGCAAGCAGCGCCATTCGAGCCAGCATCCGGGCGGCGAGGACTGGAGCGGCAAGAAATGCGTCGTCATCGGCTCCAACAACTCGGCGCACGACATCTGCGCCGATCTCTGGGAGCACGGCGCCGACGTCACCATGGTGCAGCGCTCCTCCACCCATGTGTCGCGTTCGGAAACCCTGCAGGAGCTCTGGACCTATCCGCTCTGGGGCGAGCAGGCGCTGGAGAACGGCATCACCTGCGACCAGGCGGACATGATCGCCGCCTCGATGCCCTACCGGTTGATGGCGGAGGGCCACAAGCAGCTGACCGCGGAGATGAAGCGCCGCGACGCCGACTTCTATGCCCGGCTGGAGAAGGCCGGCTTCCTGCTGGACTTCGGCGACGACGAGAGCGGCCTGCCGCTGAAATACTACCGCCGCGGCTCCGGCTATTACATCGACGTCGGCGCCTCGGAGCTGATCTGCAACGGCTCGATCAAGCTGAAGCAGGGCAAGGTTGAGCGCATCACCGCGACCGGCGTCAAGTTCGCCGACGGCAGCGAGCTGCCGGCCGATCTCATCGTCTATGCGACCGGCTTCGGCTCGATGAACGGCTGGGCGGCGCTGCTGATCTCACAGGAAGTCGCGGACAAGGTCGGCAAGGTCTGGGGCTTGGGCTCCGACACCACCAAGGATCCCGGTCCCTGGGAGGGCGAGTTCCGCAATATGTGGAAGCCGACACAGCAGGAAGCTCTCTGGTTCCAGGGCGGCAACCTGCACCAGTCGCGGCACTACTCGCAGTTCCTGGCGATCCAGCTGAAGGCGCGGATGGAAGGCCTGCCGACCCCGGTCTACGGCGTGCCGAAGACGCATCACCTGAGCTGATCTCGGGGTCAGCGCAAGATCGACAGGCTGACCTGGTCTTCGCCGAGCACGCCGGTCCCGCTCGAACGCGTGGGGCCGTCGAGCAGCACCGCCGATCCCGCGCGGCCGTCGTCGCAGAGCAGAACGACAACGGTCGTGCCGATCGTCTCCGAACCGGTGCTGCGGCCGGTGCACCGCGTCCGGTCGCTCTCCATCTCCAGCGACCCGCCGAAGCTGCCGGGATCGAAAGTGCCGGTGAAGCTTTCGCCGGTACTGGCGATGCGCGCCTCGACCGTCCGGTTGGTGGCACAGGCCGCGAGCAGGAGCAGGAGCCCAAGGACAGCGGTCGGTTTCATTTTAAATTTTATTCCATCGCTTTGCAAAAAAAGACTCCCGCCCCTGTCGCGCCGGCGTGAACGCTCAACGGAACGCTTCGCTTCGCCGGCGGGTTCTCCCCAGGCGCATTCGGAACGTCGGGTCATGTCCTCAATCCTGCATATCACGCGTTGCGGAATCCTGGCACTGGCGGTGGGCCTCGCGGCTTGCAGCGTGCCGGACGCCGACCGGAGCATCGCCCAATCGACCGGCGAGTCGAAGCCGGTCATCCAGGGCGCCGATGGTCCCCTTACACCCGCGGCAAGCGCCGCGCTGATCAAAAGATTGGGAAGCGGCGCCGAAGGCAGCGCAATCCTGCAGCGCCACCTGCAGGTCGAGGAGGGCGTCGCGGGCAGCCCGCTGACCGCCGACAACACGGTCGAGGTCCTGCGCGACGGCGACCAGACTTTCGCCGCGATCGGCACGTTGATCTCGCAGGCCCGGGAGACGCTGAACCTCGAGTATTACACCATCGAGGACGTGACCCTCGAGACTGCAGACGGGAATGCGCGCACGCTCGCGGACATGCTGGTGGCGAAACTGCACCAGGGCGTCTCCGTCAATATCATCTATGACAGCTACGGCTCCAGCGATACGCCGAGCGCGTTCTTCGAACGGCTCGAGAAGGCCGGTGCGAAGTTGATCTCCTTCCATCCGATCGATCCCAATCCGGCCAACGTCATCAACGGCAACGACCGCGACCACCGCAAGATCCTGGTGGCGGACGGGCGGACGGCGGTGATCGGCGGCGTGAACCTGAGCAAGAGCTACGAGAGCAAATCGCCGGGCAGCGACGACGATGAGGAGGGCGAGGAGGATCCGCAGACCGGGCTGCCGCGGCATTGGCGCGACACCTCGATCCGGATCGAGGGGCCGGCGGTGGCCGAGATCCAGAAGCTGTTCTTCGTACACTGGGACGAGGAGGGCGGCGCGAAGCTCGACCAGGCGGCATACTTCCCGAAGCAACAGGCGACGGGCAGCCATGTCGTCCGCGTCATCGGCAGCACGCCGAAGCAGGATGTCTCCCGCTACTACGTCACCCTGGTGTCGGCGCTGCGCAATGCCGAGAGCAAGATCTGGATCAGCAACGCCTATTTCGTGCCGACGCCGGATGAAATCGAGGCACTGATCGACGCGGCGAGGCGCGGGGTCGATGTCCGGGTGATGATCCCG
>JAYSFH010000577.1:0-2940 GCA_041913405.1 Dongia sp.
TGGCGCCCTCGGCATGGGGTGCACGCACGAAGCCCAGCACCGGGCAGAGCTTCTCCTTGGAGAGCGGCTCGTCGATCCCGACCCGGTCGATCTCGGCCAGGATGATCCTGGCATTGGCAGGCACGCGGATCCCGGCTTTCTGGCCGATCTCGGCCGCCGACTTGCCCAGGACCTCGATGTTGAAGCTGCCTTTGCCGAACAGCAGGTCGCGCAACACCGCGACCTCGTCGGGCTTGGCGACGTAGGCGCCGTTCTTGGCGAAGGCCGAGAGCAGCCGGTCGGCGATCACCTCCTCCGCCACCACGACGCTTTCGTTGGTGCAGAGGATAGAGTTGTCGAAGCTCTTCGATTCCACGATCCGCTTCGCCGCCTGGTCCGGATCGGCACTGGCATCGACCAATGCGGGCGCGTTGCCGGGCCCGACGCCGATCGCCGGATTCCCAGAGCTGTAGGCGGCGCGCACCATCGGCGTGCCGCCGGTCGCCAGGATCACGTTGATCTTCGGCGACTTCATCACATGCTCGACCAGCGGCAGCGCCGGCTCCTCGATCACCTGGATGACGCCCATCGGCGCCCCTGCCTTCTCCGCCGCCGCGGCCATGACCCGCGCGGCCTCGGCCGAGCAGGCCTTGGCCATCGGATGCGGCGAGATCACGATCGCGTTGCGGGTCATCAGCGCCAGCAGGATCTTGAAGAAGACCGTGCAGACCGGGTTGGTCGAGGGCGTCAGCGCGAAGATGACGCCGGCCGGGCGCGGCAGCTCGACGATCTTCTTCTCAGGGATGATGCGCTTGGAGCAGAAATCTTCGCCCCGATAGAGCTCGACGAGGCCGCGGGTGGTGATCTCGTTCTTGAGCTTCTTGTGCGCGGCGACGCCGAAGCCGGTTTCCTTCACGGCGGCTTCGCCAAGCTTGCCGGCGACGGCATAGCCGGCTTCCGCCGCGGCATGCACGATCGCATCGACCCGCGCCTTGTCGAACAGGGCGAAGGAGGACGCGGCCCAGCCGGCCGCTTCCAGCATCATGTCGGCCTGGCCGGTCTGGCGCTTTTCGCCCGCGAGCAGTTCGGCGACGATCGAGTTCATTCGGCGGCGCTCCGGGTCCAGCGCTTGGACTTCGAGCCCATGCATTCGGCCCGCGCCAGGCCGATCGCGCGCTCGACCCGCTCCAGCAGCTCCTCGCATAGGGCCGTCGGCATCAGCACGCCGGGCTTGAACTGCAGCACGCGCGGATCGAGGGTCGAGAAGATAGCCCAGACGCCATGCTCATAGAGGTGCTTCATGACGGGCTTGGCGCCCTCGGGATAGTCGAACTCCAACCCCATGACCACGCCGCATTGGCGGATGCCGACGAAGAAGTCGGAATAGAGATTCATGATCTCGGTGAGGCCGGAGCGCATGGTCTCCGAGATGTAGTTGACGATCGGCAGGGTCTGCGGCCGCTGCAGGATCTCCAATGTCTTCAGCGCCACCAGGCAGCCGAGCTCGGCGCCGCCCATGGTGGACATATGCGCAAAGCCGTCCTGCTTCAGCCAGACCGCCGCGCGCTCGGTCGCGACCACGCAGGCGATCGGATACATGCCGCCGGAGATGCCCTTGCCGGTCACCATGATGTCGGGCTCGATGCCGTAGCGCTGGTAGCCCCACATCGCGCCGGTGCGCATCATGCCGGTCTGCACCTCGTCGGCGATGTAGAGCGCGTCATACTTCTCGCAGAGCTGCTTCACGCCGGTGAGATAGCCCGGCACCGGCATCGGGAATCCGTAGGTCGCCGGGATCGTCTCCATGATGACCGCGGCGAAATCCTTGCCCTTCAACGCGTCTTCCATGGCGTTGAGGTCGTTGAACGGCACGTGGAAGAACTCATCCGGCCGATCGGAGAGGAAGGTCTTGGAGAAGCGGTCGGCGCCCGTGGCCACCGAAAGCCCGCTATGGCCGTGATAGGCGTTGATGATCGAGAGGATCTTGCGCTTCTGCGTCGCATTCCGCGCACATTTGATCGCGAGATCGATCGCCTCGGCGCCGCCTGCGGTGTACATCGTGTATTGCATGCCGCCGCCGCAGACCTTGGCCAGCTCCTCCGCCAAGGCAGTGCGTCCCAGCGCCGGGAAATGGTGATTGCCCATGTCGAAGCGGGTGGTGCCGCGGTGCAGGACCTCGATCAGCTCCGGATGACGGTGGCCGATGTTGTAGGTGCCGCCGTTCAGATGCACGTCGATCAGGCGCCGGCCATCCATGTCGTAGAGCAGGTAGCCTTCGCGCCGGTCGATCACCAGATCGACATTCTGGTCCTGCCAGAACTGGGTCTTGTTCGGATTCCAGAACTCCTTCGACTTCGCGATGAACTCCTGCTTGGCCGGACTCTGTTCACGATTATCCATGATCGGCCTCATCCAAACTTGGTGAGATAGGCTTCCGCCATTTCGCAGGTGCCCTCTGCGTATGCAGGGCCTTCCTGCTTGGCGAGATCGGTCTCGGCGTGGCTGCCCATCCAGGCGAAGAGAATCATCCGGCGGAGGATGACGAAGGTCGGCAGCTCCGCCTCGTCCTCTTTCGACAGGGGGCGCACGCGGCGATAGCCCTCGGCCCAGGCGTCGATCAGGCCCGGCACTTCCGGCTTGTGCTCGAAGAAGCTGACCGCGGTGCCGGCGTCGTAGAGGAACCAGCCCAAGCCGCAATCATCGAAATCGATGACCCGGACCTCGCCCTGGTGGATCAGCAGATTGGCGAGCCGGAAGTCGGCATGGATGAGGCCGTAGCGGTCCGGGCCCTGGCCGTAGCGGGCGAGGCGCTTGCCCATGGCGGCGACCAGCTTCTGCAGCAGCGGCAGGCGCGCCGGGGTCATGTCCGGGCCTTCGGTCCAAGGGCCCCAGTTCGGCTTGCCGCCGATGCTGTGCTCGAAATCCCAGACCGTGTGCTCGAAGAAGGACGGGCGCTGCCAG
>JAYSFH010000578.1:0-2935 GCA_041913405.1 Dongia sp.
TGGTAGCGCTTCAGCAGTGCGAGACCGGTGGCCTCGCCCTTGATCTCGACCAGCGCCTCTTTCAGCCGGTCGCGCCAGGAGCGGCAGGCATCGGCGATCTGGGTCTCGATCTCCTTCAGGTTGACCGCCGGGATCTCGCCCGGCGTGGTGGCGACGATCACGTTCAGCCTGGCGAGCGGCCCGTCGTCCATATGCGTGTAATAGGTCGAGACCTTGCCGTTCATGGCGCGCGCCAGGATCTCCTGGATGGTCAGGCGGATGTCGGTGGTCATCCGGTCGCGCGGCAGGTAGACGAAGCAGGAGATGAACCGCTCATAGGGATCGCGGCGCACGAACAGCGCGACCCTCTGGCGCTCCTGCAGGTTGAGGATGCCGATGGCGATGTCGTAGAGCTCGTCCTCGGTCGCCTGGAACAGCTCGTCGCGCGGGAAGGTCTCGAGGATATGCTCCAGCGCCTTCTCGTCGTGGCTGTTCTTGGTGAAGCCCGCGCGCTTTGCGATCAGCGCCACCTTGTGGCGGAGCAGCGGGATGTCCCAGGGGCTGCGGCTGTAGGCGACCGAGGTGAACAGGCCGACGAACAGCCTTTCGCCGATCACCTTGCCCTTCTTGTCGAAGCGCTTGATGCCGATCGCATCCATCGGCGCGTCGCGGTGCACGGTGGAGCGCAGGCTTGCCTTGGTGACCAGCAGGGGCTTCGGCTGGTTGATGAAGCTGCGGATCTCCGGCGGCGCGTCCTTGCGGTTGCGGATGCCCTCGAACACCCTGGTGTTGAAGTCCTTCAACACGCCGAGCGAGGGCCCGTCGGTGATGCTGTAGTTGGCATCCTTGCCGCTGCCGGCCAGCGCGTATTCGCGATAGCCGAGGAAAGTGAAGTGGTTGTCGGCGACCCATTTCAGGAAGGCGAGCGCTTCCTCGCTCTCCGCCTTGTCGACGCCGGCCGGCATCGCGGCGACGTCGTCGATCGCGTGCATCAGCTCCGCGAGCATCGCCTGCCAGTCGGCGACGGCCGCACGCACGTCGCCGAGCACCGCCTCGATCCGCGCCTTCACCTCTTCCATGCGCGCGCCGCTCGCAGCCTGCGCGACCCGGAGCTGCATGATGGATTCGGCATGCGCATCGGCCTTGCCGATCGAGACGAGCTTGCCGGAGCCGTCGCGCTCGATCCGCATGATCGGGTGGATGACCAGATGCACCGCCATGTCCTGGCGATTGAGCTCGGCGGTCACGGAATCGACCAGGAACGGCATGTCGTCGTTGACCACGTCGATGATCGTGTGCGGGCTCTTCCAGCCGTGCTCCTCGACCTCCGGATTGAAGACGCGGACCTTGGGCGAGCCCGGCGTGCGCTTCTGCGCGAAGTTGAACAGCGAGAGCGCCGCCGAGAACAGGTCCTCCGGCGCCTCGCCCGCGATGTCGTCGGCGGCGACGTTGGCGTAGAAGGCGCGGATGAAGTCTTCGACCGCCTTCTGGCGCGGTCGCTCGATGCGCTCACCGACGAAGCGGAGGATGTCGTCGATGAATTTCGTCTTCAGGTTTTCGGCTCGCATGATCGGCTCGCTCGGGACTGTGATGCGGAAGGTCGGAAACGCGGTGGCAGCCGGGTCGCGGAATTCCAGGGAATTTCGGCATGAACAGGGTAAAGACTAGCTTAAGGCGTCTGCATCCGCCAGTTACGGAACCATCGATAATGCCCGGCCCTTCGCTCTAAGTGCCTGTCGATGCGACGGTTTTTCCCGTCGTTTGTTCACCGTCCATTAAACATCTGTTGCGAGATTCAGGCTCGACTTGAAGCGACGCTTTCGCGCGCAAAGGAGCCTGGCCATGATGATGGATGATGTGCGCGGCGAGGTCGTGCTGCGGCGCCTGCCGCCGGACGTCCTGCACAGCCTCTCGACCGAGCAGGTCACCGCGATCCGCAATGCCGCAAGCTCGGCCCGCGCCCGGCGCCATCCGATCGACGCGCGTTTCGGCATGCGCCTGCCGCTGCTCGGACGCTCCTATCTCGTCCTGCTGGTCGGCAAGGACATGCGCAGCCCCAAGCGCGTCGCCGCCGACCGCCAGCTGCGCCCGACCGACCGCCTCAGCGTGACGCTTCTGGCGCTGTTCGGCGCCTCCGCCTTCGTGCTGGCAGCCCTGATCGGAGTCGTGGTCCAGAATGCCTTTCTGGCGAACTAGCACCGCACTTCTTCTTGCGCTCGGTCTCGCGCTTCCGGCCTTCGCCGATCCCGTCGCAACGGGGATCGCGCCGACCGCGGCGCCGGTCGCGGCCGCGCGCTCGCAGCTCAAGATCGGCATCGTCGGGATCGACAACCGGGTGCCGGCGGATTCCACGCAATGGCCCTGGATTGCCATCGGCCGCTTGAACCGCGAGATCGGCGGCCATTGCACCGCGGCCCTGATCGGCGCCAGGCAGGTGCTGACCGCCGCGCATTGCCTGTTCAACACCACCACCCAGCGCTGGGCCTTGCCGGTCGAGGTGCATTTCGTCGCCGGCTACCAGCGTGGGAAATATGCGGCGCACAGCAGGGCTCAGCGCTTCACCATCGCGCCCGGCTACAATCCCAACAAGCGCACCGAACTCCGCGAGATGGCGCGAGACTGGGCGATCATTGAGCTCGCCGAGCCGCTCGACGTGAAGCCGATCCCGCTCACCAAGCGCTCGCTGGAAGACACGATGGCCGCGGCGAAGTCCGGCGAGATGAATGTCGCCGGCTATGCCGTGGATTACGGCGAGCAGCTGATGCGCGACCAGGGCTGCCAGCTCCTGGGCGAGGCCACCGACGTGAAGCTGCTGGTGCACCGCTGCGACGTGACCTTCGGCGTCTCAGGCGCGCCGTTGCTGCTGATCCAGGACGGCCAGGCCGAGATCATCGGCATCCACAACGCCGTCGCCGACACTGACAAGGGCCCGATCGCGACCGCGGTCCCGGTCTCC
>JAYSFH010000579.1:0-2028 GCA_041913405.1 Dongia sp.
GCCGTCCTGCCGAGGCTGGAGTAATGGAAACCGGCGGCCAGCATCTCGGCGGGGCGGTAGATGTTGCGGAGATCGATGAACACCGGCGCCTTCAGCAGCGCTTTGACCCGGTCGAGGTCGAGGCTGCGATAGCTGTTCCACTCGGTCAGGATCACCAGCGCGTCGGCGCCGTCGATTGCCTCGTAGGGGTCGTTGCGATAGTCGAGGTCGGGGAGCTGCTTCTTCGCTTCCTCCATGCCCTCGGGGTCATGGGCGCGCACCTTGATGCCCTGCTTCTGCAGCAGGGGCAGGATGGTGACGCTGGCCGCCTCGCGCATGTCGTCGGTGTTGGGCTTGAAGGTGAGGCCGAGCACCGCGACGGTCTTGCCTTCCGGCTTGTCGCCCAGCGCCGCGACGATCCGCTCCGCCATCCGGGTCTTGCGCGCCTCGTTGAAGTCGAGCGTCGCCTCGATCAGCGACAGCGGCGAGCCGGCATCGCGCGCGGTCTGGATCAGGGCGCGGGTGTCCTTCGGGAAGCAGGAGCCGCCGAAGCCAGGGCTTGGATGCAGGAACTTGCCGCCGATCCGTCCGTCGAGGCCGATGCCCTTGGCGACGTCGTGGACGTCGGCGCCGACCTTCTCGCAGAGATCCGAGACCTGGTTGATGAAGGTGATCTTCATCGCCAGGAAGGCGTTGGCCGAATACTTGATGAGCTCCGCCGTCTCCAGCCTGGTGAAGACGATCGGCGTGTCGATCAGGAACAGCGGGCGATAGATCTGCCGCATGATCTCCTTGGCGCGCTCGCCGTCGGTGCCGATCACCACCCGGTCGGGCCGCATGAAGTCGTTGATCGCCGCACCCTCGCGCAGGAACTCCGGGTTCGAGGCGACGTCGAACGCGGCCTTCGGGTTGGTCTCGCGCACGATCCGCTCGACCGCGCGCCCGGTGCCGACCGGCACCGTCGACTTGGTGACGATGACCGCATAGTCCTTGAGGTGCTGGGCGATCTGCTTGGCCGCGCCATAGACATAGGTCATGTCGGCATGGCCGTCGCCGCGCCGGCTGGGCGTGCCGACCGCGATGAAGATCGCCTGGGCGCCGGCGATCTCGGCGATGTCGGTCGAGAAGGTCAGCCGCTTCGCCGCGGCGCTGCGCGCGACCAGGTCGTCCAGCCCCGGCTCGTAGATCGGGATCTGCCCCTTCTTCAGGCGCTCGATCTTGCCGGCATCCAGGTCGATGCAGACCACCTGGTGGCCGAACTCGGAAAGGCAGGCGCCGGACACCAGGCCGACATATCCGCTACCAATGACGGCAATCTTCATTCTCTTGAAATCTCTCGATTATTTGCAGGAACTCGGGCGGGGCGCCGGGCCGCCGGGTTGGCTTCGGCGCATGCTATCGGCTGGCCGCCCGTCGGATCAAGCATGGTTTTTCGCGGGTGCAGCAAAGTCGGTGGGATTTCGGTTACGCTCCGGCAAGCGCGCCCCTAACGCCGTGGATGGACTATAGTTGCAGCCGAGTTGGTGATTACGAGGACCAAATGAACGATCTGGCCGTCAAACCAGGGCCCTCTGCCCAGCCCGGCAAGGGTTTTCTGCCGCCGGTCGAGCTGGCGCCCGGCGACCGCTTCCCGAACTTCATCTTGCCGGACCAGACCGGGGCCGGGCGCTCCTTCCTCGAGCGGGCGCGGGGCAACCCGATATTGCTGATCGGTGACAGCGACAATGCTGGGCTGCAAGCGGTCGAGCGGGCGAACCTGGCCGAAGCCGGGGTCGATTGCATGGCGCTGGTCCAGGACATGCCGGACGCGGCGGCGCGGCGCGCCGAGCAGTTCCAGCTCGGCTTCCCGCTGCTCGGCGATTCGGCCGGCAAGATCCGCGAGGCGCTGCGGCGGATGATGGGGCTCGGGCCGCGCGGTGCCTTCGCCGTCCTCATGGACGGCAACCAGCGGGTGATCGAATCCCGGGTCGATCCCGACAATGCGGCCTTGATCGCCTGGGCGATCGAGCGCGCCCGCGAGCTCGCGGCGCCGGTCGTCGTCGACCTGTG
>JAYSFH010000579.1:2038-2934 GCA_041913405.1 Dongia sp.
ATCGAGCGCGCCCGCGCGCTGCCGCGGCCGGAAGCGGGCGACTATCTGCGCGGCGTGGCGCCGGTCCTGCTGGTGCCGAACGTGCTGACGCGCGAGCAATGCCGGGCGCTGATCGACCGCTGGCACCAGCTCGGCAACGAAGAGGGCCACGTCTACTCCATCGTCAAGGGCGAGGAGTCGCGGCGGATCGACAAGGACATGAAGTCGCGCCGCGACCACCGCATCATGGACGAGGCGGTGCTGCAGGAGCTGGCGACGGTGGTGGGGCGCCGGATCGGCCCGGAGCTCAACAAGGCCTTCGGCTTCGGCAAGTTCCGCTTCGACCGCTTCGTGGTGACCTGCTACGACGCCGAGCGCGGCGATTTCTTCCGCCGCCACCGCGACAACGAGGCCAAGGCCACCGCCGACCGCCGCTTCGCGCTGACGCTCAACCTCAACACGGAGGAATACGAGGGCGGCGGCCTGATCTTTCCGGAATATGGCCCGCATCGCTACAATCCCCCGACCGGCGGCGCGATCCTGTTCTCCTGTTCGCTGCTGCACGAAGCGCTGCCGATCGCCAAAGGCCGGCGTTTCACACTGCTGAATTTCTTGCGAAACTGAGCGACGTTCTCGATTTTCCGGTGGGGCCGGAGCTATGGCAGACGAGATCGTATTGCCGATCACGTGGATGGACGTGCTGGAGACCGGCGTTCCGGAGCTCGACGCCGAGCACCGCGGCTTGATCGACCAGTGCAACCCCCTGATCGCGCGGATGCGGGGCAGCGGTCCTTGGGCCGAGGTGGTCGCGGCCGCGCGCGAACTGGCGATGAGCTGCCATGCGCATTTCCGCACCGAGGAACTGCTGCTGGACCAGCACGATTTCCCGCGCCTCGACCGGCACAAGACGCAGCACC
>JAYSFH010000580.1:0-2934 GCA_041913405.1 Dongia sp.
CAAACTCTCAGCCATCACCGGCGAGCCAGTATCCGGGGACATCGACTTCGACGCAGCGGTAAATCTCGATGAGCCGGAGAGCGGGCTGATGCTGCGGATGCTGGATTGCATCGTGCAGGCGGCCGGGACTATCAAGCCCGAGCCCGCGCGCATCGTCTTCGGCGAACTCGAGCAGACTTTGATCACTGCCTTTCTCACCAGTTCCAGCCGCGATTTTCGCGCGCAGAAGGAACGGCCGGTGCCGGGCTTGGCACCAAAACAGGTGCGCCGGGCCGAGGCTTACATTGAACAGAACTGGGACCAACCGGTGAGCGTCGAGGCCCTCGCCGCGGCCGTCGGGGCCAGCGCCAGGAGCATCTTCCGCGCCTTCAGGCAGAGCCGCGGCTACACACCGCAGGAATTCGCACGGAAGGTCAGGCTCAAGCATGCGCGGGAAATGCTGCTCCAGTCGCAGCTTTCCTTGACAGAGGTCGCCATGGCCTGCGGCTTCGCCGATTCCAGCCACTTCAGCCGCGAATACAAGAAAGCCTTCGGTGACCGTCCGTCCGTGCTTCGGCGACGCGAGGAGTTCTTGGTCGCCTAAGACCGACGCGGGTTCGGCGCGGAATCCGCCGCCCAGACTCACCTTAGATCCGGCGACAGTTCCCGGTCCGCTGCGGCAATCTCCTCGGCCGCCTTGGCGCAAGAGGGCCGGTTCAGCATCCGCGCATACCAGGCCGCGAGCCGCGGATGGCCGGAAACGCGCGGGCCTTTGAGACGCTGGGTGAACAACACCGTCATGAACATCCCGATATCTGCGGCGGTGAACTCGCCGCAGAAATAGTCGCGCGCAGCGAGACGCGTATCCAGTCCGGCGAACTGCCGGTCGATCTCGGCGTCAGCCTTGATTCCCTCCTCTTCCCGCGCCACCTGCCTGGCGCCGTCAGCGAGCGGCGGCTCGGTGCGATAGAACAGATTGCGCACCGGCGCGAACAGGATCTCGTCGGCCTCCAATTCCACCAGCCGGCATTTCGCCCGCGCCCTGGCGCCTTTCGGATAGAGCGGCGGCTCCGGATAGGCATCCTCGAGGTATTCCAGGATCACCGTGGAATCGAACAGGGTGAGATCGCCCTCGACCAGCACCGGCACCTTCTTCAGTGGATTGGCTTGCGCCACCGCCGGGTGCTTCGGGCTGTAGCCTTTGGCCTGGGTGAACGGCACCAGCTCCCGCGCATAGAGCAGGCCCTTCTCTCTGAGCGCGATCTCCACCTTGCGCGAGAACAGGCTCAGCGGCCCGACATAGAGAACCCGTTCCGACATGCGGCACCCCTGGCTGCAAAGCCTGGAGCCTATATCGGCCCAGTGACAGGGTCTGTCAGGAGCGACCGCTCACTTTGCCGGCGTCAGCCGCAGCAGCCGGCCGGGGTTGTCGTCCTCGATCAGCCAGACTGCCCCATCGGGCGCCACGGCGACGTCGCGGATCCGCGCCCCCATGTCCCAGCGGTCGGCTTCGTCCGGCTGGCCATCGGCGAGTGCGATCCGCAGCAACGCGCCGCTGGCCAGGCCCCCGATCAGCGCCGAGCCGCGCCAATCCGGGAACATTTTGCCTTCGTAGAACACCAGGCCCGCCGGCGCGATGATCGGATTCCAGTAGAGCAAGGGCGCCGCGAAGTCCGGCCGGGTCGCGTGGCGCGGGATCTTCGAGCCGTCGTAGTTGTCGCCGTTCGACACGATCGGCCAGCCGTAGTTCTTCCCGGCCTCGATCAGGTTGAACTCGTCTCCGCCGCGCGGCCCCATCTCATGCAGCCACAATTTTCCATCGGGCGCGAAGGCGAGGCCGTAGGGATTGCGGTGCCCCAAGGTCCAGGTCTGGGCCGGGGTGCCGCCCTGCGCAGCGTTGGGATTGTCCGCCGGCGTCGAGGCGTCGAGGTTGAGGCGCAGCAGCTTGCCGCGCGCCTGCTGCGGATCCTGGGCCGGCTTGCCCAGCTGGCGCTCGCCAACCGTCAAGAAGAGATGCTGGCCCGCCGGGTCAAAGGCGATGATGCCGCCCGGATGCCCGCGGCCGCCCACCGGCGTCTGCCGCCAGATTGCCTGCACATCGGAGAGCTGCGCGCCAGCCAAGGTCGCGCGTCCCAGCACCAGGCGGGTGTCGCCGTCGGCCGCCTCGGTATAGGTGAAATAGATGCGGCCGCTCGACGCGAAGTCCGGGGCCGCCGCGATGTCGAGCAGGCCGATCTGGCCGGAAGCCGCGACCTCGGGCACACCGTCGATCGCGGTCTTCTCCCCGCTCTGCGTCACCAGGAACATTCGGCCGGGCTTCTCGGTCACCAGCATCCGCCCATCGGGCAGGAAGGCGATCGCCCAGGGCGTATCGAATTCCGCCACGGCCTGGGTCGTGAACGGCCGCGTCTCACTCGAATCGCGGCCGCCGGCATTGATGCTCTCCGCCGACACCCCGTGCGGGACGACGAGCAGGATCGCCAGGGTCGCAAGGATCGTCCGACGCATCAGGGCCTCCCCGCTGAAAATCCGATCAAAGCGGAAAGAACGGCCCGCGCCGAGCAAAGTTTCCGTGAGGCGATCGGGGCTCACCGCGGATTCCCGCGAAATTTCGGGCAGCTTCCTTGACAGAATGTCGCAGCGACCCGATACTGGGGCCATGAGCGATCTGCGGCACACCTGCGTTATGTGGCAAAAGCGACCCTCCCCGGGGGCCGCTGGATGCTGCCTGCGCTGATCGCGCAGACATAGCAGGACCAGAAGGACCCCGCCGGATCGAGCGGGGTTTTTGTTTGCCCCACTCTCCCCGGCGGTTCGACGAGACCTGAAACCGAGGAGAGCCCCATGCGAGAGTCCAACAGCCCGATCGCAATCCCACCCAGTAGTCAGCGGGTGGTTTCGGATTCCACCCGCTCGGAAATCCGCGGCATCTGGTTGCCGCTGGTCACGCCGATG
>JAYSFH010000581.1:0-2908 GCA_041913405.1 Dongia sp.
AGACCGGGCTGTGCATGCTTGTCCGGCAGGATCAGCGCGCCGCCGGCTTCGCGCAGCCGCTGCGCGAAGCGCGCCGGCCCGACCCGATCCAGCAAGGCGACCGCCGGCAGGTTGAGCGAAAGCTGCAGGGCTTCCCGCGCCGTCACCTCGCCGCGATAGAGATGGTCGAAGTTCGACGGCGCATAGTCGCCGAAGCGCATCGGCACATCCTTCACCACGGTCTCGGGATGCACGACCAGGTCCTCGAAGGCCATCCCGTAGATGAAGGGCTTCAGCGCCGAGCCCGGCGATCGGATCGCATCGACCATGTCGTTCTGCCCGAAGCGCCGGTCGTCGAAGAAATCCGCCGAGCCGAGATAGGCGACCACCCGCCGCTCGGCATTGTCGACCACCAGTGCGGCAACGCCGGCGCCCGGCTCGAGGGTCGCCTGCACCCGCGCCGCCATCACCTCGATCCGCCGCTGCAGGTCGGCGTCGATGTTGGTCCGGATCATCAGATCACCCGGCGACTGCAGCCGCAGCCGCAAGGCGAGGTGCGGCGCCTCGTTCAGCGCCGGCAGCCGGGTGCTCGGCGACGGTTCGGCAAGGGCCGTGCGATAGGTCGGTTCATCGATCACGCCGGCGCCCAGCATCCGCGCCAGCACCTTGTCCCGCGCGGCTTTGGCAGCGGCTGGGAAGCGATCCGGCCGCAAGGTCTCCGGCGATTGCGGCAGGGCCACCAGCAGGGCGGCCTGCGCCTCGGTCAGATGCGTCGGCTCCTTGCCGAAATAGGCGAGGCTGGCCGCGCGCGCGCCTTCGAGATTGCCGCCATAGGGCGCCAGGGTCAGATAGACGCCGAGAATGGCGTCCTTGCCGAGCCGCGCTTCGAGCTGCACGGCACGGCCCATCTCGATCAGCTTCGAGGCGATCACGCGCGGGCGTGGCTCGAGCAGGCGCGCGGTCTGCATGCTGAGCGTGGACGCGCCGGAGACGACTTCGCCCGCCGCGATCGCCTGGCCCGCCGCCCGCACCACCGCAAGGGGATCGACGCCCGGATGGACATAGAAGCGCTGGTCTTCATAGGCGACCAGGAAGCGCAGGAACTTCGGATCGACCTCCGCCGGCTTCGCAGGAAAGCGCCAGGCGCCGCCCGCCGCCGAAAAGGCGCGCAGGATCTGACCGTCCCGCGCCAGCACCATGACCGAATGCGAGCTCAACCGCGCGAGATCGGGCGGATAGACCCAATCGAGCGCGATCCCGCCGCACAACGCTGCAATGAGCAGCGCCGCCGCCGCAAGCGCGATGCGGCGGAGCCGCCTCATTGATATGCCGCCACGCTGGCCGTGCCCATCGGGCCGCGGGCGCGGAGTTCGGGCTTGTACATGTCCTCGAGCTCGACCGCCGGGGCCCTGTACTGGCCCGGCGTGACCGCGCGCAGCATGTACGCGAAGGCGAAGTTCTGCTGGTCCGGCCGCGTGTCGAAGGCGGCGATGAAGCGATCGTCGCGGTACTCGACATAGCTGCTCTCGCCGAAGGTGCCGCCGGAGAGCTCCGGCAACCAGGCGAGATCGCCGGTGCGGCGGTTGTTGTTCAAGCGCTCGTTCTCGATCTCCAGCCCCGCCGGCAGCAGGTCGATCACCATCGCCCGGTGGTTGGCCTGGTCGTTGAACTGGCCGGTGATCACCGCGACGACGATGTCGTTCTGCTTCAGCCTGGTGAGATCGGCCGGCTTGCCATCGAGGGTGAAGTACTGCCGGTCGACCTCGGCGCCGTGCGACACCGCGGGCTGCGATTCAGCGGGAACTCCGCTCGCGGTAGCGCGGAGATAGACGACCTGATCGCCCTCGTTCTTGATCGCGACGTCGCGGTCGAGATCGCCGAGCCCGGCTTTCCACAAATAAGGCGTCTCGCGATCGGCGCCCTGGCCGTTGCTCAAGGCGACCTTCAAATGCGACTGATCCTTCGCGGTCGCATAGGCAGCGCGGAGAATCCAGGCTTGCTCCTGGGTGCTCAGATAGCTGCGCGCGCTCATTTCGCCCGCGACACGATCGAGCAGCGCGGCCAGATCGGCACCGGGCGCCTTGGCCTCGACCATCAGGGCGATGATCGCGGCGCTGTCGCGCAGGCCCGAGCCATACCATTCGGAGCTGTAGTCCCAGTAGCCGCGCCGCGCCCGTTCGGCATCGGTCTTGGCCTTGGCAAAGGCCTTGCCGGCCCGCTCCATGTCGCCGGTCCTCGCCAAAGCGGCACCGATCTGCGCCGCCGCGATCGGCGTCGGCAGCCGATTGAGATAGGTATCGTTGAAGTAGCGCAGGTCGCTGAGGCTGGTGGCCTTGGCCTTGGCCAGCACGTAGAGCGCATAGGCGCGGGCATTCAGCGTCTCCGGATCCTCCTGGTAGTAGCCGCCCATGATGAGCTGCAGGCCACGGATGCCGTTGCGATAGCCGAGCTCCGAGACCTGGTAGCCTTTCGCCTTGGCCTCGGTCAGGAAATCCATCGCATAGGCGGAGAGCCAGCGATCGGGCATGTCGGACGCGCTCCAGAGGCCGAACTGGCCGTTGCTGCCCTCATGTTCCAGGGCGCGGTTGACCGCGTCCTGGATTCGCTCCTGGTCGCCCGTTACGGTCGCGTCATCGACGCCCCAGGCCGCCGCCAGCTCCTTCACATAAAGCAGCGGGAAGGCAATGCTGGTGGTCTGCTCCAGGCAGCCATACGGGTAATGAGAGAGATCGGAGAGCACCCGCGGCACGTCGAGGTTGGGCCGCGCGCTCATGCTGGCCTGCAACGACGCGGTCTCCGGCAGGAACTGGGTCAGCGCCGATTTCGACAGCGTGAAGCTCTCGCCCGGCTGCAGCACCCGCGAGAGGGTCTGCGACATCGGCGTCTGCGCCGGCCGCACCGGCACCGTGATGTCATGGCTCACGCTGAA
>JAYSFH010000582.1:0-2895 GCA_041913405.1 Dongia sp.
CACGCGGTCGCCGGCCAGAACGCGAATGCGGTTCTTGCGCATCTTGCCGGAAGTATGCGCCAGCACTTCATGCTCGTTGTCGAGCTTCACCCGGAACATCGCATTGGGCAGCAGTTCCGTGACGGTGCCCGAGAACTCGATCAGATCTTCTTTCGCCATCAAATCTCCTGGTTTTTCCGCGCCCGTCCCCCCGTTCAAACCCCCGGCCGGCGCGAAATCGGCGCGGATCATACTCCAAAAAGCCAAAAGCGCAATTGTCGCAAAGGCATAGCCGGAGTTCGCAGCGCCGTGGCGGGCCAGGCCGGCCAACCCATTGAGCCGTCAGGAATTTGCGCCGGCTGGCTCGCGCGCAGGCGACATCGCATACTGCCCGCCCACGATTCTCAGGGAAGCATCATGCCGTTCGTGAACATCCGGATTCTCAAGGGCCATTCCAAGCAGCGGAAGGACGAGATCTCGCGCCGCGTCACCGACGCGATCGCCGAAGTGGCGCAGTTGCCCAAGGAGGCGGTCTGGGTGGTGTTCGAGGATGTCGAATCCGACGACTGGTATGTCGGCGGCGATTCGGTCGCCGACATCAAGGCCAAGCGATCATAGCCGGCCTCTAGCGAGACCCCGGAAAAGCCACACCCGCGCCCATCGGGGTTCCGGTCGCACCGAGGCCGGTGAGATTGCGCGGACCGCTCGGCGTCGGACTGGGTGTCGGGGGCGGCTGGCTCGGCACTTGGCCGCCGATCACCACCAGCGAGGGCTGCCGGTCTTCCTTCACCACCGTGGTCACGTTGGTGGTGTTGTTGACCGTCGTGACGTTGATGACCTTCGGCTCCGCGGGCTGGCTCGGCGTGCGGGCCTTGGTGGTGAACATCGGCGACGCGGTGAAATGCGGCTCCTCCGGCCCGAGTGCCACCCAATGCGCGGCCTGGTTCGTCACGTCGAAGACGTTGGCCTCTGCCTGCGCCGCATTGCCCGGCACCCAGACCCAACGGCTGTTGACCTGCGCCCAGCTGCCGTAATGCGCCGGCGCGAAGCCCCAGGGCGCATTGTCGATCCAGGTCCGGCCCCAGCGCGCGATCTCGACCCAGCGCCCGTCCTGGAACGGCGCCCAGTCGGAGGCGACCATCGGCTCCCAGACCCAGCCGTATTGCTCGCTCGCGACCCAGAGGCCGTGGCGCTGGAGCTCCTGGAAACCGGTCGTCTGGGGCGACACATGGCTGGGCGTATCGAGCTTGTCCTCGCCGGTCTCCGCGACCTCGGCGGCAACGCGGCGGCTGAAGTCATCCTCCACCGCGGCATCGAGGGTCGGGAGCGCCTCCCCGGTTATGGTCACGCGCAGGCCGGGCGCCAGCACGGTGGTCTCGTTGAACTGCGCGCCGCCTTCGAGGGCGGAAGCGACAACGGTTTCCGGCCCGACCTCGATCTCGAAATAGCCGGGCTGGTCGGCGCGCAATCGGCCGCGCGGCGTCTCGATGACGAAGACCTGCCCCGCGCCGCCGGGCAGGACGCGCAGAATGACCGCGCCCTTCTCGATCGCAACCGCCGTGGTGCCGGGGCCGAGCGTGCCGATCGACATGGCGGTGTCGCCGTCGAGATAGAACCGCCCGGCGGCGATGTCGACGGTTGCATGGGCGCGCGGCGCGGTTGCAACCCGGGCGCCGGTGGCCAGCGGGGTGTTGACCAGGGCTTCAGTGGCGGGGGCACCGGAAGCCGGTTGCTGGACAACGGAACCTGAGACGGCAGCCAGGCGGCCGATCTGGTCCGGCAGGTCCGCTGCTTCTTCCGCCACCGCTCCTGCTGCCATGCCCAGCGCCAGGACCAGCACCAAAATCCGGGTCACCATGCCCGCCTCCATGCCGCACCGCCCCCTGGAGCTCAATTCTGCACCCTGCGGTGGAGATCCATGCTCAAGACTTCGTGAGGGATTTCCACAGCGGGCGCTGGCCGCCCTGCCGGTCATCGCCTGAACCGACTGTGACCGCCGTCATCGCCAGAGGCCGCCGGCTTCCTTGAGTTACCCCAGGCCTGGGAATAACCTCTTGCTGAGACCATTGTCGGGGGACTGCCATGGCTCAGGCTTACCTTGTCGGCTCGGCGCGCCGCACCCATCCCAACTGGATGCGCTTCCGATCCCTGCTTCCGGTCGGGATTGTGGTCGCTGTGGCGATCGCGGCGGCGGTAGCGCTCTACCCGATCCTGGTCGGCGACCAGATGGGTGGCACCAGCAAGCTCACCACCGGCTTCTCCTTCGCGCTTGCGGTGCTGCTCTCGATGATGCCGGCGATGATCTGCACCGTGCAGAACGTATCGCTGCGCCGCCAGCAGGGCGAACTCGACGCGCTCGAGGGCACCGGGGTCGCCGAGACCACGCTCTATTCCACCGCGCAGCGCACGATCGCCGCCGACGCCGGCGATTCCTGGATGGACAACGACTACATCGTGCCGAGCTTCGTCTACTTCGTGGTCTGCTTCGTCGGCTTCCTGGCGCTCTTTCTTGGGTATAGCCGGCATGAGATGTTCGACCCGCCCACCATCTTTCTCGGCGGGCTGACCGATCCCGCGGCCGAGACCTATACGATGTATCAACGCGGCACCTTCTGCGTCGTCGCCATGGCGATGGCCGGTGCCTATGCCTACGCGCTGGGCCGGATTCTCGACCGGATCAACAACAACGACCTCTACCCGATCTCGCTCTACTACTATGCGGCGCGGATCATCATCGCCTGCGTCGTCGCCACGGTGCTGCGTCACTCGATGTTGGTGTTCGATTCCGTGGTCCCGGACGGCACCGCGCTCAACCCGCTGCTGCTCCTGCTCGGCTTCATCGTCGGCTTCACGCCCGACCTCTTCATCATTGCGCTCAGCCGCAAGGCGTTCCAGATCATCAAGGTCTGGGGCTCG
>JAYSFH010000583.1:0-2894 GCA_041913405.1 Dongia sp.
TATCCGACCGTGCGGGTGCTGCAGGGCGATGCCATGCATCTCCAGCAGCTGCTGCGCCGCGAGGGTATCCATCCGGTGAAATGCATCGTCTCCAGCTTGCCGCTGCTCTCGATGAAGAAGGCGATCCAGCACCGGATCGGCGCGCAGGCCTTTGCGGTGCTCGATCCCGGCGCGCCCTTCATCCAGTTCACCTATGGCTTGTTCTCGCCTTTGAACCGCCGCCTGCTCGGCGTCAGCGGCACGGTCGAGGACCGCGTGCTGCAGAACCTGCCGCCGGCCAGCGTCTGGCTCTACCGCAAGAGCGGCCGCAACCACCACGCCGAGGCGGCTTAGGCCCTACGCCTCTTTGTCTTCATAAATGAAGTAGACCAGATCCAGCGGCGGCGGCGCGACGCGCGTCGACGAGATCATGGAATGGGCTTGGCCGCGATGATGGGTCTGGTGGTTGAAGAAATGCGCCAGCACGGGGAGCATCTCCGACGATTTCGGCTCGCCCGCGGTGTTCTTGTATTCGAACACCGAATCGATCCGCGCCTGCGGCAGCTCGCGGAAGAAGGCGATGATGCGCTGGTCCTCGGCCTCGCGCGCGGCGGTCAGTTCGGCGAAATCCTCGTAGGGCGCTTCGTCGAGCCGCTTGTGGTCGGAAAGCCTGCCGACGAAGCGGCCCATCCAGATGCGGTCGGTGACCACCATGTGGTTGAGCGTCTTGGCGATCGAGGGGAAGAAGCCGCTGCGCGGCGCGTGGATCTCTTCGGGCTCGAGCTGCGCCACCACGCCGTAGATGCGGCGGTTGGCCCAGCGGTTGTAGCGCGCCATGCGCTCGAAATGTGCTTTCATCCCCACAACTCTCGAACGAAATCAGCCGGCAATTATTCCGGCAGGAACGTCAGGCCGGATAAAAACAGATTCGCCCCCGATCCCCAACCGCGACTCTCGGGAGCCGTCGCGGTTGGGTTCGAGGGAGAGCAAACGGAAGAACGAAATCCCAGCCAAGCGAAGTCGACCGGCGTTACGCTTTCCAGAACGGCTTCACGTATTCGGCGTCGACCTCGGCGCGGCTGACGCCGATGTCGTGCAGGATGTAATCCGGCATCTGGTAGAGGTGGCTGCGGGCGCGGCGGCGCTCCGACCATTCGGAGACCCGGTTGAACAGGCCAACCAGGCCTTCGCCGATATAGGAATTGCGCCGATGGGAATTGCCCTGCGTGCTACCCAGATTGCTGATGACCTGTGCCATGATTTCCCTCACATCTCACGGGGACCTGACCGGGAGTGGCCGTTGCCCTTGGCCTTAACCTGTGCTTGAAATGCGCATGGCACAAATGATCGTTTCTAACTTGTTCTGTTAGCCAACCTCACAAGTCGGGAGCCCGGGTAAGTCCCTGATCATGGCCGCTTTTCCGCCACTCAAAGCCGTTCGCTACTTCGAAGCTGCCGCCCGCCACCTCAGTTTCTCCAAGGCGGCGGAGGAACTCAACGTCACCCATTCGGCGATCAGCCATCAGATCAAGGCGCTCGAGGAATGGGTCGGCCAGCCGCTGTTCGACCGCACCGGCCGCGCGCTGCGTCTGACCGAGGCGGGACGCCAGTTCCTGCCGCCGGTCCGGAGCGCCTTCCAGCAATTGGCTGACGCCGCGCAGGATCTGCGCCAGCTCTGCCATGGCGGACCGCTGACCGTCAGCGTGCTCCCGTCGCTTGCCTCGAAATGGCTGGTGCCGCGGCTGTTCGATTTCCGCGCCCGGCATCCGGAGATCGAGGTCAGGATCTCGGCGACCGAACGTGTCGAGCAGATCGGCCAGGGCGGCATCGACATCGCGATCCGCTATGGCCGCGGCAAATGGCCGAACGTCGATACCGAGCTGCTGCTGAAGGACGATCTCTTTCCGATCGTCAGTCCCGCGCTGCTCAGCGGCGAGCAGAAGCTCAAGGAGCCGCGCGACCTCGCCAACTTCACCTTGCTGTCGGACACGACCTGGCAGGCGGCGCAGTTCGATTTCTGGCAGCAATGGCTCGAGCATGCCGGCGTCACCGGCTTGGAATTGAAATCCGGCGGCTTCGCCTTCAACTATTCGAACCTGCTCATCCAGGCGGCGATCGACGGGCTTGGCGTGGCGCTCGGCAACACCATGCTGGCCAGCGACGACCTCAAGGCCGGGCGCCTGATGCGGCCGTTCGACATCTCGGTGCCCTTGGACACCGGCTACTACGTGGTCTATGTGCGCGACGCGCTGAAGCGCCCGAAGATCAAGGCTTTCCGCGACTGGGTCATGGACCAGGTCGCACCCTTCCGCGCCGAGATGTCACCGGAACCCGAACAGCTCGGCGAGGCGCTCGGGCAGAAGCTCGGCAAGAAGCTCGACGGCGCGCCCGTCCAGTAGGGAAGCGAACCTCTCTCCAGCGGAACAAGATGCCCGGATCAGCCCCGGACTGTGATCCGGGGTGGGCATGATGCTCAGTGATCGAACAGCGCGGGCTCTTTCGGGCTGCGCGCGGGCACCGCGAGATCCGTGGTGGCAGCGGGTGCGGCTGTCTCGGCTGCGGGTTCGGCCGGCGGGGCCGACTGCACTTCCGGCGTCGGCGGTGGCACCACGGCCGCCGCGGTCGCCGGTTCGGCGACCGGCGCTGGTGTCGGCGCGGGTGCAGTCGCGACCTGGCTGCCGGTGAATTCGGGCACGGGTGCCGGCGGGGTCACCGATGTCGCGGCGGGTTCCGGCTGCGGCGTCGGCATCGGTGCGGCTGCCGTGGCGGCCGGCGCCGGTGCGGTCTGTTGCAGATCCAGCGGCTGGGTCACGGTCTGGGCCGGCGCGGCTGCCGGGGTCGGTGCGGTTGACGGCACCGGCTGCAGCTCAAGGGGCTCGGTCACCGTGGCGGTTGAGGCGGGAGCCGGAGCGGGG
>JAYSFH010000584.1:0-2894 GCA_041913405.1 Dongia sp.
TGTGCCTCGCGCGGCGCGGCGACGGTCAGCATGCCGGCGCCGACCCGCCGGGCCGCACGCGACGCAAGCCGCGTTGCGCCGGGCATGGTCGCGCCGCCGACCACCAGGGCATGGCCGCGGGTGTATTTGTGATCGGCCGCCGAGGGCAGCGGCAGGTGATTGCGCCAGAGCGCGGTGCCGTTCACCCGCGGGATCTTCGCGAGATCGGGGAGCTCCTCGTCGCGACAGCCGATGTCGGCCACCACGAGATCGCCCGTCCATTCGCGTCCGGGCAGCAGCAGATGCCCGCGCTTCGGCCAGCCGAATGTAACCGTCAAAGCCGCGCGGGGTGCTGCGCCCAGCACCGCGCCGGTATCGGCGTCGATGCCGCTGGGCACATCGACCGCGACCACCGGGCAGGGCCGGCCGTGCAGCGCGTGAATGACCGCCTTCACCGCGTCTGCCACCGGACGCGCGAGGCCGATCCCGAAGATTCCATCGATGACGACGCAGTCGCCCTCGTCCAGTTTCGCCAAGGCGCCGGGCTCGAGCTTCGCGATCGGGCCGCCCCAGAGCGAAGCGGCGCGCGCGGCATCGCCGCTATAGAGCTCACGTCCCTGCATCGCCGCGACATGGACGTCCCAGCCGAGGGTCTTCAATTCAGAGGCGACGATGAAGCCGTCGCCGCCGTTGTTGCCCGGACCGGCCAGGATCAGCGCCCGCTTGAACGGCGTCGGCCAGCGCAGGCGGATCGCCTCGACCACGGCGCGGCCCGCCGTCGCCATGACGTCGAAGCTCGGCGTGCCGCGGGCGAAGAGTGCCGCTTCCGCCGCGCGCATCTCCGCGGCGGTGACGACCGGAAGGCCGGCAATCTCTTCGGCCGAGCGGCCGCGTCGATGCCAGCGCAGCTTCATCTCAGCCCCGGTCCACTAGGAAGGACTCTGCGCCTTGACGTGGTTGGCAACCGCTTCGCGCAGCAGCGCCACGTCGGACCCGCTGATCACCAGGTCGAAGCCGAGCGCGAACAAAGCCTTCGCATCGCGTTCCTTGGTCGGCACGGTGCCGAGCCATTTGCCCTTGGCCTTGGCCGCCGCGATGATGCGGTCGATCGCCTTGCGCACGGTCGGGTGATCGCCCTGCCCCAGATGGCCGAGCGAGGTCGAGAGATCGTTCGGCCCGACGAACAGCATGTCGACGCCATCGACCGCGGCGATCTTCTCGACCGCGTCGAGCCCGCCCAGGGTCTCGATCTGCGCCATCACCATCTGGCGCACCGGGATACTGTCGAAATAGCCCTTGGTGTCGTGGCCGTAGCCGGAGGCGCGGATGCCGCCGGTCGCCAGACCGCGCCGGCCGCGCGGCGGGTAGTAGCAGGCCGCCACCACCGCCTCGGCATCGGCGACGGAATCCACCATCGGGAACATGACGCTCGAGATCCCCATGTCGAGCAGGCGCTTCACGTGGTTGGGATCATGCGAGGGCACCCGCACCATCACCTGCGCGCCGCGGGATTCCGCCGCCACCGTCTGGCTGTGGATCATCTGCAGCTCGGTCGGGCCGTGCTCCTGGTCGATCAGCAGCGCCGAATAGCCGGCGATCGCCATGATCTCGGCCGTCACCGGGGTCAGGCCATAGACCCAGCCGGCCAGGACCTTCTCACCGGCCTTCAGGCGCTCCTTGATGCTGCGCGCGGTCACGTGTGGTCTCTCCTCATATTTCGGGTTCGTTCCGGCAGGAAGCTGGCTCGATGCCGGTCGCTCAGTTGATCACCGGACGGCACTTCTGTCCGCCGTCGCGTTCCTTGATCTTGGCGCAAAGCTCCTGCGCCTTCTGCAGGCTTTCGACCGGCCCGACATAGACCCGATAGGCCGTGTTGGTGCCGCTGGCGAACTGCCGGACTTCGAGAGCATAGCTGTCCAGCAGCGGTGCGAACTTGGTCTTCGCGCCGCCATCGCCGTCGAAGGCCTTGCGCGCCGCCTGGTCTTGCCCCAGGTCCTGGCCGAGCCAGATGTGGAAGATCTGCTTGCCCGCGGTCAGCGAATCCGCGGTCGGCAGATGCTCTTCGAGCGCGGCCGCCGCGTCGCCCTGAGCGGCGGCGTCCGCCGGCGCTGCGTCGGGCTGCTTTTCCGGCGCGGGACTGGCTTCGCCATGGCCTGCTTCAGCCGGTGCCGCTTCGCCCTGCGCTTCAACCGCCGCCGGCGGCGTCTCCGCATGCGGTTCGGGAGCGCCCTCGGCCGGCGCGGTCGCTTCGGCGACTTTGGTCTCTGCCTCCGCAGGCTTCTGGTCGGCTGGAGGTTCGGTCGCGGCGTGTTGGTCGGCCGGCGCAGCCGCGTGCTCGTCCACCTTCGGCGCCTCGGCGGGATGCTCCTCGGCTTTCGGCACCGAGGTCGCCGCGCTGCTCGCGGGCGGCGGCGGCGTGTCGACGGGCTCAGGCTCGGTCTTCGGCTCGCTGTCGAGAATACTGCTGCCGGTCATCTCCTGGGTCGCGGCGGGTGTCGCAGTCTCGGACTTTGCCGCAGCCGAAGCATCGGCATGCTCGTCGGCCGGCTTGGTCGTCGATGCGGTTTCGGTCTTCGGGGCATCCGCTTTGGTTTCGGCCTTTGCCATGGCCTCGGACGTCGCCGGCTCCGTCGCCGCATGTTCCTCGGTCTTCGGCGGCTCGGTCTTCGGCGCTTCCGTCGTCGCGGTCTCGGTCTTCACCGGCTCGGTCTTGGCGGGCTCGGTCTTCGCCGGCTCGCTCTTCGACGCTTCTTCCGTCTTGGAGACGTTCATCTGCTCAAGATAGCGCTTGGCGTCGCTGCTGCCGCCGGCGGCGGCGCGCTCCAGCCAGTCGCGTGCCGCCGTCTCGTCCTTCTGCACACCGACGCCCTGGTAAAAGAGCTGACCCATGTAAGCCTGGGCATAAGGCAGACCGC
>JAYSFH010000585.1:0-2886 GCA_041913405.1 Dongia sp.
GAATGGCTGCAGGCCGCGGGCCTGATCGAAGAGAGCGACCTCATCGACCTCGAGCGAAGCGGCACGGTGATGGGCGATTCCAGTCTGCTCCTAAAGGCAGTGCAGGAAGGCCAGGGCATCGGCCTCGGCCAGGCCTCGCTGGTCGCGGACCTGATCAAGGACGGCAAGCTGGTGGCACCCTGCGCGCCGCGCCTCAGGACCGGCTTCGGCTACTACCTCGTCTTCCCCCACGGCGCCGACGCGAGGCCGGAGATCAAGCTGTTCAAGGACTGGATCGTGGCAGAGGCGAAGAAGGGGTGAGGCGCCGCTTCGATCTCGGATGATTATAGCATGCCGCTGCGCCGATCGGGCGACAGCTTTGGGCAATACGCGCGAATTCGGATACGGGCGAATTCAGCGGGAGGCTGGCGAGCAAGGCATTGGCGATGTCTGCGGAGCCACCTCTGCCTTAGGAAAAATCGGACTCAGACTCCTATTTCGATCTCCAATTGCAGC
This sequence comes from Dongia sp., assembly GCA_041913405.1. Lineage (GTDB taxonomy): Bacteria > Pseudomonadota > Alphaproteobacteria > Dongiales > Dongiaceae > Dongia. The sequence goes on from JAYSFH010000585.1 coordinate 496, forward strand.
CGGCGACGAAATCGGGGGCAGACTCCGATTTCAAGACGGGCTGAGGCACCGTCAGCGCAGCAGCGCGGCGCCGAGGCATAACGGCCTTGTCTGCGGCTTCCGGGCTGCCGCGCCCAAGAGATTTGGAATTTGTCTCAAAGGCTTGGTTTTAGTTTGCGCAAGTTTTCACCGCTAGCCTCTCGCCATGGGCTCTTCATTGAGTCTGGGCTTGCAACAGGAGACAGCGGTGGCGCGGAGCGGTGGACGGGCGGCGGCGGTTGCGGTGGATCATTCCCGTGGCCGGAAAGCGCCGGCGCGCGCGGTGCGAAATGCAACGCCGGCGCAACAACCGCGCACCGGCGTTGCCGCTCAGCCGGAGCCCGCGGTCGCGCCCGCCAGGCCAGTTCCTGCTTTCCATGAGCGCTCGCTGTTCGCCGAGAATCTCGGCGCGGCGTTTCGCATCGAGGCCGGTGGCGGCTGGGCGACCGGCACCCTGCCATTCGGCAGCGGCGAGAACGAGGTCGCGAAATTCATGGGCGAGGCGATCAGCCTCACCAATCAGATGCAGGCCGTCATGGGCGGCGCGGGCTCCGCGGTGATCGAGTTCCTGATCGCCGATCCCGAAGCGGGACCGTCGCGGCAAAGCGCTCTCAAGGTCTCCGTCGAGCCCGCCGGCGGGACGGTAGTGACCATGCAGCCGGGCGGCGGCGGTCACCTGGTCGCCATGCTCCAACACTTCCTGATGGCGCTGAACCCGGCGCCGCGCTGAGGAATTCTAAGCCTTCGCCTTACCCGCTAGCGGTCTCCCGCGGCCTGACGTTTGCGCCAACCCACGAAGCCCATGCCGGCGAGAGCGGACATGAGCAGTGGCAGCGCTGCGGGAATTGGGACCGTTGAAACAGCGTTCACATTGTCGATCTGGGCGAAGCGGTCTGGACCGGTATCGGTGCGCCAAGAGAAGAAAGTGATCCCGAGCAGGTTGAGTGTAATCGTTTCCAGGCCCGGGATATTGTCCAGCGTGATGGTCGTCCCGCCGCCGTCCCATCCCAACGTGATCAAATACGGCGCGCCGGAATCGTAAGCGTCGGCGAAATCGACACTGATCAGATCGAAGGTGCCCCCGGCGGCGCGTTGAATAGCCAGCGTCGCGCCGGACCAGTTGTTTGTGAGAGTGGATGACGTCCCGCTCTTGTCAGCCGTGTACTGGTCGCCAGCACCAAAGCTGAACAACTGCGAATTGGTTCCAGGGCAACCGGTCACGCAGATCACGGCGAGGCCGTCCTCAACATAGGGCTCATCGAAGACGCCGGAAACGTTGTCGAACGTCATGCTGGCCGCCTGGGCTGTTCCTACCGACCCGGCGAGGAACAGTAGCGCGAGGCCGGCCTGTCGGATGCTCATGCCAATCTCCTTTGAATGTCGCCCATGGCGGTCGCCGCGGTCAGTATCGAAAAGGCTTCGAACCGGTGCATCACCCATTTGGTGTAGGACGGGACAAATGGCCATTCTTTGTCGCGCGCGCAGACATACTGGCGGTTGATGTTTCCAAGGCGCATGGCGTCGACTATCTTGCTGCGAGACAGCAGCGCGACGGGCAGTTAGAGCATGGAGCAACCGGATCCGGCCAAGTTCAGCGATGTCATTGCGACCATCTGGGAGGCCGCTGCCGAACCCGCCGGTTGGGAAGAAGTTCTCCGCAGCGTAAACGCGCTCATGCCGGAATGCGGAAGCTGCCTCGCGATGACGCCTTTCGCCGAGGGCCCAGGCGTGGTCTGGACGACGCTCAATCCGCCGGCAGGCTTCATGGAAGAGTACTACAGCCGATGGATGGGTCGAGACACGACCGTTCACGCCATTGCGCGTCGCATGCCTGCAGACACCCTTGTGGCTGATCGCCGTGATCTCATTCCTGAGCCGGAACGCTGTGACATCTGGCAGCAGCTTTACGTGCCGCACGGCATCAACGAAATGATCTCCGTCACTGTTAACGGCACATACTCGGGTGGAGCCGACGCACTGCTCGTCGCCCTGTTTTGCGACCACCACAAGGAAGCCGAAGCCTCACGCCGGCGTCAGATTCTGACGTCCCTGTCGCGCCATTTCCGGGGTGCGGCGGCGATCCATTGGCGCCTGGTACGGACTCAGTCCGATGCCGCCGACACGAAGTCGATCCTGGACCGGATCAACCTGGGGATTGTCACGCTCGATCGCCAGGGTTCCGTGATCGAGGCCAACCAGGCGGCCCGGCGCATCATCGACTCCGGTGATCGCCTTTTCCTCGCGCATGGAAAGATCGGCTCACGCGATCCCCAAGCCGGCAAGCAGTTGCAGCAAGCGATCACCTCGACTTTGGCCGGCGGCGCGGAACAACCGATCGTCATCAGTCGCGATCGGGGACCGGCCTTGTCGGTG
>JAYSFH010000586.1:0-2883 GCA_041913405.1 Dongia sp.
CGGATACGATTAGCGCTCAGGCCGCCTGCTCACCGAACCAGTGCGGCCGGCGCCGTGCCGTCCAGTTGATCAGCCGGTAGAGGCCGCGCCGCGCGGGTGCGAAGTCTTGCGCCAGCAAGATCACCCCCAGCGGCGCCATCCAGAAGCCAAGCACCGGGAGGAAGCCGATGAACCCCGCACCGATCAGCGCTATGCCCAGTGGGAGCCGCAGCCAGAACAGCCCCGGCTTGCGCACGCCGCGGATGAAGGCCGCGAAGCCGCCCGGCAGGCGGGAGATCAGCTTCTCCAGGCGTCGTTCCGCCAGCTCCTGGTCCTCATGCTTCAGCATCGCCCGTTCCGACCGACCTCTCATCCGTGCCGGGATCAATACGCCGGAACGCCCGGGAGTTCCTAGCCAATGGTGATGCGAAGCGCGCCGATGCCCTCGACCGTGCCCACGAGCTTGTCGCCCTTCCTGACCGGACCGACGCCCGCCGGCGTGCCGGAATAGATGAGATCGCCGGCCCGGAGCTCGAACAGGCCGGAGAGATAGGCGATCATCTCCGGGACTTTCCAGATCAGCTGGTTGAGATCGCCTTGCTGCTTCACTTCGCCGTTGACCTTCAGGGTCACGGCACCCTTCGCCGGATGGCCGATCTCCGCCGCCGGCACGATCTCGGAACAGGGTGCCGCCGCCTCGAAGGCCTTGCCGACCTCCCAGGGACGCCCCGCCTTCTTCGCCTCGCCCTGCAGGTCGCGGCGCGTCATGTCGAGCCCGACCGCATAGCCGAAGACATGGCCGAGCGCAGCTTCAACCGAGATGTTCTTGCCGCCGGATCTCAGCGCCACCACCATTTCCAGTTCATGGTGCACGTCCTTCGAGGCGTCCGGATAGGGAAAGACGCCGTCGTTCATCACCAGCGTGTCCGGATTCTTCTGGAAGAAGAACGGCGCCTCGCGGCTCGGATCGTGGCCCATCTCGATCGCGTGCTCGGCATAGTTCCGGCCGACGCAATAGATGCGATGGACCGGGAACAGCTTGTCGCTGCCTTTGATCGGGAGCGACGGTACCGCGGACGGGGCGAAGATATAGCCGCTCATCAGGCGCGCTTCCAGGTGGTGCCCGCCGGCCCGTCTTCCAGGACCACGCCGGCATCGCTCAGCTGCTTGCGGATCCGGTCGGCCGCGGCGAAGTCCTTCGACTTGCGGGCCTGCTTGCGCGCCTCGATCAGGCTCTCGATCTCCGCCGCTTGCAGGCCTCCGCTCGCCTCCTGAAACCAGGCGGCCGGGTCCTGTTCCAGCAAGCCCAGGAGCGCGCCGGCGCCGAGCAATGCTGCCTTCAGCGCCTGCTTCTCCTCGGGCTTCTCCGCCTTGTTCAGCCTGGAGACCAGCTCGTGCATCTCGGAGATTGCCAGCGGCGTGTTCAGATCGTCGGCGAGCGCAGCAAGAATATGGTCGTTGGGTTGCGGCTTGACATCGACCCCGGCCTTGCTGAGCGCAGTGTAGATGCGGTCGAGGGCCGCCTTCGCCTCCTTGAGTCCGTCACGGGTGATGTCGATCGGCTGGCGGTAATGGGCGGAGAGCAGCGCGAAGCGGATCGCCTCGCCGCGATGCCCCTCCTCCAAGAGCTCGTGGACGGTGAAGTAGTTGCCGAGGCTCTTCGACATCTTGGTGCCGTTCACCTGCACGAAGCCGTTGTGCAGCCAATAGCGCGCCATGACCTTGCTGCCATGGGCGCAGCGGCTCTGCGCGATCTCGTTCTCATGGTGCGGGAAGATGAGGTCGAGGCCGCCGCCATGGATGTCGAACACTTCGCCGAGGATCTCGCCCGACATGGCCGAGCATTCGATATGCCAGCCCGGGCGGCCGCGGCCCCAGGGGCTGTCCCAGCCGGGCTGGTCCGCCGTGCTCGGCTTCCACAGCACGAAATCCGCCGGATGTTTCTTGTAGGGCGCTACCTCGACCCGCGCGCCGGCGATCAGGTCGTCCAGACTGCGCTTGGAGAGCTTGCCGTACTCCTCCATCGACGGCACGTTGAAGAGCACATGGCCTTCCGCGGCGTAGGCGTGACCTTTCTTCTCCAGGGTGCCGATCATCGCGATCATCTGGCCGACATAGTCGGTCGCGCGCGGCTCCTGGTCCGGCGGGAGGGCGCCGAGCGCGCCCATGTCGTCGTGGTACCATTGGGTCGTGCGCCTGGTGACCTGCTCGATGGTCTCGCCGTTCAGCTTGGCGGCCTCCATGATCTTGTCCTCGATGTCCGTGATGTTTCGGACATAGGTGACGTGATCCTTGCCGTAAGTGTGCCGCAGCAGCCGCGCCAGCACGTCGAACACCACCACGGGTCGCGCGTTGCCGATATGCGCATAGTCGTAAACCGTCGGGCCGCAGACATACATGCGGACGTTCTTGGGGTCGATCGGCTCGAAGACCTGCTTCTCGCGCGTGAGGGTGTTGTGGAGGTGGATGGTCATCGTCTCGCTCGTTGCTTCGAGATTGGCATTGCTTGCATCTGTCTTCTCAACAGCAACAACATAATGTCTCGTCATGGTCCGCGAAGGCGGACCATCCACGAGTTTCTTTGTGCAGCGGCACCAAACTCGTGGATCCTCCGCCTTCGCGGAGGATGACGAGTATAAAAGGATGCATCGAGACCATCACGCCCGCTCCCCCCGCAGCCGCTTGAGCGCTCGGTCGCGGCCAATTAAGGGCAGCAGCACTTTCAGCTCCGGGCCATGGTCGAGGCCGGTCAGCGCCAAGCGGAGCGGCATGAACAGCTCCTTGCCCTTCCGGCCCGTGGTCTTCTGCACGGTCTGGGTCCAGGTCTTCCAGGTCTCCGCGTCCCAAGGCTCGTTGGGCAAGAGCTCCGCGGCCTGGGCGGCAAAGCCGCCATCCGACACCACG
>JAYSFH010000587.1:0-2882 GCA_041913405.1 Dongia sp.
GGATCGTCCGGGCCACCCGGCGGCATGATCAGCAGCCAGTCGATCACATTCTGCAACTGCCGCACATTGCCCGGCCAGTCATAGGCCTGGAGGATGGCGAGCGCATCGTCGCCGAGGCGCCGCACCGGCAAGCCGGTCTGGTCGGCCGCGCGGCGCATGAAGTATTCCAGCAGCGGCACGATATCGTCGCGCCGCTCGCGCAGCGCCGGCAGGCGCATCGGCACTACGTTCAGGCGATAGAACAGGTCCTGGCGGAACCGCCCGGCGGACATCTCGGCCTGCAGGTCCTTGGAGGTCGAGGCGATCACCCGGACATCGACCTCGACCCGGGTCTTGCCGCCGACCCGCTCGAAGGTCTGCTCCTGCAGCGCCCGGACGATCTTGCCCTGCGTCTCCAGCGGCATGTCGGCGACCTCGTCCAGCAGCAGGGTCCCGCCATGGGCCTGCTCCAGGAAGCCGATCTTGCCCGGAGCATCCGCGTTCTCCGCAGTGCGTTCGACGCCGAACAGCTCGATCTCCAGCCGGTCGGGGTGCATGGTCGCGCAGTTCACGACCACGAAGGGGCCGCTCGCCCGCTTCGAGCGGCGATGCAGCATCCGCGCCGCGACTTCCTTGCCGCTGCCGGCGGGGCCCGAGAGCAGGACGCGGCTTCCGGTGGGCGCGACGCGCTCGATCGCCTGTCGCAATTGCGTCACCACCGGCGATACGCCGATCAGCTCGGTCTCGGTGCCGGAGCGCGCGCGCAGCTCGTCGTTCTCGCGCCGCAGCCGCGCGGCCTCGAGGGCACGCTCGATGATGACCAGCAGCCGGTCGGCCTTGAACGGCTTCTCGATGAAGTCGTAGGCGCCGTTCTTGATGGCGTTGACCGCGGTCTCGATATTGCCGTGGCCGCTGATCATGATGACCGGCAGCTCCGGATAGTCGCGCTTCAGGATTTCCAGCAGGCCCATGCCGTCGAGCGCGCTGTTCTGCAGCCAGATGTCGAGGATCAGCAGGTGCGGGCGCCGATGACGCAGCTGCGCCAGGGCGGCATCGCTGTCGGCGGCCTCCCGGGTCTGATAGCCCTCGTCCTGCAGAATACCGGCGATCAGATGCCGAATGTCGGCTTCATCATCGACGATCAGGATGTCCTGCGCCATGCCCGTCTACTTACTCTATGCCGATCCGGCGGCGGCGTGCGCCTTGCCGGAGTCTGCGATATTCAATGCGGTTGCGTCCAACGGAAACGTCACCAGGACCGCGGCGCCGCCGCCGTCCCGGTCGCTCAGCGACAATGTGCCGCCGTGATCCTCCAGAATCTTCTTCACGATCGCGAGGCCGAGGCCGGTGCCTTTGCTGCGGGTGGTGACGTAGGGTTCGGTGAGTCGGTCGCGGTTGTGCTCGGGCAGGCCGCGGCCGTTATCGTCGATGCCGATCTGGAGACGATCGTCCGTCGGCTTCATCCATAGATGGATCTCGCCCGGCGTCAAGTCGGTATCGCCGCGCGCCGCCTGCTCCTCGAGCCGGTCGTTGATCGATTCCGCGGCGTTCTTCATCAGGTTGGTGATCGCGCGGTTGAATTGCGAGGCATCGCAGACCAGCTCGATCGGGCTGTCCGGAATATCGAGGATGTAATGAATCCCCGGATGTGCGTGCTGCTGCAGAAAAGCGGCCTGCTTGGCCAGCTCGGCGGCGTCTTCGGGCCGCAGCGCCGGCGCCGGCATGCGCGCAAACGCCGAAAACTCGTCGACCATACGCCCGATGTCGCCGACCTGGCGCACGATCGTGTCGGTGCATGCCGTGAACGTGTCGGGATCGTCGGTGATCTGGCGCAGGTACTTGCGCTTCAGCCGCTCGGCTGAAAGCTGGATCGGCGTCAGCGGATTCTTGATCTCATGGGCGATGCGGCGCGCGATGTCGGACCAGGCCGCCTTGCGCTGTGCCGAGAGCAGCTCGGAGACGTCGTCGAAGGTCACGACCAGCCGGGTGCGCCCCTCCTCCTCCGGCTCGGAGACGACCCGGACGTGGAAGGTGCGGTTGACGGTGCCGTGGCTGAACAGGATCTGCCCATCGGCGGTGCCCGAGTTGCGGCTGCGCGCCTTCTCGACGATTTCCGCCATGTCCGGCGAGACCGCGGCGAGCGGCTGCCCGATCAGGTCCTGCAGGTTGACGCCGAGCAGCTCCGAAGCGGAGCGGTTGGGCAAGTCGATCGTGCCGTCGTCGGCGAGGCCGATCACACCGGCGGAAACGCCGGACAGGACCAGCTCGGTGAAGCGGCGCCGCTCGTCCGACTGACGGTTGGCGGCGATCAGGGCGTGCTGCTGGCTCTGCAGCTGGATCGCCATCACGTTGAAGGTGCGGCTCAACGCGGAGAGATCGTCTTCGGCCATGCCGATCTTGACCCGGGCGCTCAAGTCGCCGCCGCCGATCTGCTCGGCCGCGGACGCGAGCCGCGAGATCGGCTTCACCATCTGCGTCGCGTAGACGATGGCGACCCAGATCGCCGCCGTCAGGACCAACAGCGCCAGGACGGCGAAGATCAAGCCGACGGTGATCTGCAGGCTGGTGCGGGCGTCCTCGATGGTCCGATAGAGATCGACCGCCACCCGGGTCTTCTCGATCGCGCTCCCGATCTTCGGGTCCGAGGCGCGCTGGACGTAGAGATAGAGACCGGTGCCCGGGCCGACCGACAGCAGGCCGACGAAGCCGTGCTCGTTCTTGGTGACCATGAGCTTGCCGAGATCGGCATCGTCGAAGACCGTGGCGCCGAACGTGATCTGGCTCGGTTTTGACATGACGCCGCGTCCATCGGCGACGACCTGACCGAACCTCGTGATCAGCGCGACGTCGGTGAGGTTCCGGGTCCAGCGCTGATAGGAGAGGAATTCGCCGAGCCGGGGCTG
>JAYSFH010000588.1:0-2875 GCA_041913405.1 Dongia sp.
GTCCTCGCGCACCTTCTCGGCGGCGGGACCCATGCGGACGACGTTGTTGCTGGCGCGGCATGCCATGACGTCAGGGTGCAGCGGCGCGCGCGCTTTGGCAAGATGCGGGGTGATGAATGATGGGAAAGTTTGTTGAACCTGGGGAAAACCGCGGCTATCGTCCGGCAACCTCTGATTCTGCTGAAATCCTGGGGATCTGACGCATGTTGCCGGCCTTTCTGCCCACGGGTTTGCTGAAATACGGTTTCCGCAAGAAATACCCGGCGTTCCGCTACATCCCGCCGGCCCAGGAGCTGAAATCCCATTACGACGTGGTGATCATCGGCGGCGGCGGCCATGCGCTCGCCTGCGCCTATTATCTCGCCCGCAACCACGGCATCACCAATGTCTGCGTGCTGGAGCGGGGCTATCTGGCGGGGGGCAACACCGCACGCAACACGGCGATCATCCGCTCCAACTACCTGACGCCGGAAGGGGTGCGGTTCTACGAGGAATCGCTGCGGCTCTACCGCGACCTCTCCCAGGACCTCGACTTCAACATCCTCTATTCCGAGCGCGGGCATTTCACCCTGGCGCATACCGATGCCGCGATGCGCACCAGCCGCTGGCGCGCCGAGGTGAACAAGCATCTCGGCGTCGACTCCGAGCTGATCTACCCGGACGACATCGCCAAGCTCTGCCCCTCGCTCAACATGAGCGACGACGTGCGCTATCCGATCCTCGGCGCGCTCTACCACCCGCCGGGATCGATCGCGCGGCATGACGCGGTCGCCTGGGGCTACGCCGCCCGTGCCAGCCAGATGGGCGTCGAGATCCACCAGCAGACCGGCGTCACCGGCCTGGTGATCGAAGGCGGCAAGGTGAAGGGCGTCGAGACCACCCGCGGCACGATCGGGGCGGGGCAGGTGATGCAGGCGGTGGCCGGCATGACCTCGGTCGTCGCCAAGATGGCCGGCTTCAAGCTGCCGATCCGCACCATCCCGCTGCAGGCCTGCGTGTCGGTGCCGCTGAAGCCCTTCCTGGACCAGATCATCGTCTCCGGTTCCCTCCACGTCTATGTCTCGCAATCCTCCCGTGGCGAGCTGGTGATGGGCGGATCGACCGATCCTTACGGTCTCTACTCGACTCGCTCGACCCTCGACTTCAAGGAAGGGCTGCTCGGCCATATGCTGGAACTGCTGCCGATGCTGGGCGAAGTGAAGATCCTGCGCCAATGGGCCGGCATGGCCGACATGACGCCCGATTTCAGCCCGATCATGGGCCTGACGCCGGTCAAGAACTATTACATCGACAGCGGCTGGGGCACCTGGGGCTTCAAGGCGACGCCGGTCTGCGGCAAGACCATGGCCTACACCATCGCCAACAACAGACCGCACGAGCTGATCGAGCCCTTCTCCTACGAGCGCTTCCTCACCTACAGCCAGGTGGGTGAAAAGGGCGCCGCTTCGGTGGGGCATTGAGATGGTGGTGCATAAGCATATGACCAGCCACTTGGCCTCGTCATGGTACGCGAAGGCGTACCATCCACGAGTTGCCATCCCGCGGCACAACGAAACTCGTGGATCCTCCGCCTTCGCGGAGGATGACGATAAATCGAGTATCAGAAGCGGCAGCCGAACGCGTGCGGTGGCGGTGCAATCATGAAAATCATGAACTGCCCCCTCAACGGTCCGCGCAACATCAGCGAGTTCGTCTGGGGCGGCGAAGTGAAGCCGATGCCCGACGAGTCCAAGCTCAGCGACCGCGACTGGGCCGACTATGTCTTCCTGGAGAACAACACCGCCGGCGTGGTGCGCGAATGGTGGTGCCATGTCCCCACCTCCTTCTGGTTCATCGCCGAGCGCAACTCCGTGACCGATGAGATCGTGAAGACCTATCCGGCTTCCGAGGTGTTCAAGTCGCGCGTCGACTTTGCCCAAGGCCCAACGGGAGCGAAACCATGAACGCACCCGTCCCCTATGGCGGCATGAACCGCCTGCCCAACCGCGGCCAGTTCATCGACCGGACGAAGCCGGTCACCTTCAGCTTCGAAGGCGCCTTCGTCGAGGGCTACCAGGGCGATACGATTGCCAGTGCGCTCTGTGCCAATGGCCAGTGGATCGTCTCGCGCAGCTTCAAATACCACCGGCCGCGCGGCGTGCTGACCATGATCGGCCAGGACGCCAACACCCTGGTCCAGGTCGCCGACGAGCCGAACTGTCTCGCCGACAAGCGGAAGATCGCGCCGGGCCTGGTGGTCGAGGGGCAGAACTACTTCGGCTCCTTCGAGAGCGATGCCGGCCGCTTCGTTGAATGGGTCTCGAAATTCCTGCCCGTGGGCTTCTACTACAAGACCTTCCACGAGAAGCGCAGCTCCTGGAAATTCTGGGAGCCGATCGTCCGCAAGATGGCCGGCCTCGGAAAGATCGATCCACAGGCGCATCACGGCTACTACGACAAGCAGTATCTCTTCGCCGACGTCGCGGTGATCGGCGGCGGCCCGGCCGGCATGGCGGCGGCAATCGAGGCTGCGAAGGCCGGCGGCGAAGTCATCCTGATCGACGAGAACCCGAAGCTCGGCGGCTGCCTGAACTATGCCCGCTTCGACGAGAGCGGCGAGGCGGCCTGCAAGGCTGACGGTGACCTGCTCGTCGCCGTGAACGCTGCGACCAACATCAAGGTCATGACCGATGCGGTGGTGACCGGCCTCTTCGCCGACAACTGGATCCCGATCGTCCGCGGCAACCGCTTCTACAAGCTCCGCGCCAAATCGGTGGTGGTCGCGACCGGCTCGATCGAGCAGCCGGCAGTGTTCCGCAACAACGATCTTCCCGGCATCATGCTGGGCTCGGCGGCGCAGCGGCTCATTCATTTCTACGGCGTGCGTCCCGGCCGG
>JAYSFH010000589.1:0-2864 GCA_041913405.1 Dongia sp.
CATGCCGCCGTTGTTATGCGAGAAATGCCCGAACAGCCAATGGCCGAGCACGCCCGCGGTCAACCGCGCGCAGGTGCCGAAGAAGACGAAGCTCCAGCCGCCGATCGCATACAGGGCCAAGGCCGGCGGAATCTGTTGAAACATCCAGGTCGCTTCGAGGAAGCGATAGAAGCGGTTGCCGGCGACGCGTTTCTCGATGGTGATCGCGGGCGGGTTGGCGAGCTTCAGCTCGCAGTTCAACTGCCACCAGCCATCCCGCCAGAAACCGCGGCCATGCCGGAGATAATCGTGGCAGACCGGCAGGCGCTGCGCATAGTCGCGGAGATCGTGCGCCCGCATCAGCCCGATCGGGCCGGAGAGGCCGACCTGCACGCCCATATAGACCAGGACATATTCCAGCCAGGCCGGGCATTCGAAACTGTTGTGGATGAGCTTGCGATGGGAGCCCAGCGAATGGCCGAACAGCAGGACCGCGCCGGTCGCGAGGAAGAAGACCAGCAACCCGCTCCAGCTGAAGAAGAGCGAGCCGCCGATCAGCGCCGCCCCGGCCATGCCGATGAACCAGAGCGATTTCGCCGGCGAATAGACGACGTCGCCCTCGGTGACGCTCTCCACATCGACCGCCGAGACGCGATGCTGTTTCAGGCTTTCCGGTAAGAGCGACATCTCCGATCCCCCTCTGCGTCTCAGGCCGGCTTGCGGGCCGCCTTGCCCTTCGATTTCTCCGCCGCGATCTTCCGCGACTCCCGCTTCAGCGGACCGCCGACCGGGCAGAGCTCGAAGGCAAAGCCGGTCAGGCTGTTCACCAGGTTGTCGGGGTTGATCCGGTAATAGACGTACTGGCCGCGGCGCTCGCTGGCGACCAGGTCGGCATTTTCCAGCACCGAAAGATGCCGCGAGATGGTCGGCGCGCTCATCTGGAAGCGCTCGGCCAGCTCCGAGGTGGTGAGCTCGGCGGCCGAAAGATAGGCGAGGATTTCCCGCCGCGGCCGGGACGCCAGAGCCTCGAACACCTTGTCCAGGGACATTGAAATGCCTCGATAATCTTACAATTAGCTAATGTGCTAATTCCGAAATTAGCAGATCCCCCAAGGGAGCGCAAGAGGGTCGGGCGCAAGGGCGCGATTTTCAGGCCAACGCCGTGCCGAGCTGGGCGACCTCGATGGATTCGGCGCGAATGGAATCCAGCACCGCGCGGTGGAGCTGCTGGAATCGGGGCGAGGCCACCAGGTCGTAATGGCGCGGGCGTTCGAGATCGATGTCGATGATCTCCTTGATCCGGCCCGGGCGGTTGCTCATCACGGCGACGCGGTCCGACATATAGACCGCCTCCTCGACGTCATGTGTGATGAACAGCACGGTCAGCCGGTGCTTCTCCCAGATCCGGGTCAGCAGCTCCTGCATGTGATGCCGGGTCAAGGCATCGAGCGCGCCGAACGGCTCATCCATCAGCAGCATCTTCGGGCGATAGGAGAGCGCCCGCGCGATCGCGACGCGCTGCTTCATGCCGCCGGAAAGCTCGCGCGGGTAGGATTTGGCGAAGCCGTCGAGCCCCACCAGCTTCAGATGCTCGAAGGCCGCGTCGCTCGCTTCCTTGCCGCGCATGCCGGCTTCGCGCAGCGCGAATTCCACATTCTGCTGCGCGTTCAGCCAGGGGAACAGCGTGTAGCTCTGGAACACCACGCCGCGGTCGAGGCCGGGGCCATCGACCGGCACGCCGTCCACCAGCACCTCGCCCCCGTCATGGGATTCCAGCCCGGCGCAGATCGCGAGCAAGGTGCTCTTGCCGCATCCCGAGGTGCCGACCAGGGACAGGAACTCGTTGTCGCCGATCGCGAGGTCGACGCCCTTCAGCGCCGTGACGGCGCGCTGTCCTTCGCCGAAGGTCTTCGAGAGCGCGGTGATGGTGAGTTTCGGCATCATCGTCACCGCGGCGCCATGTAGCGGAACATGCGGCGGCCGAGCGCCTTCATCGCCTGGTCGGTGGCGAGGCCGAAGCAGCCCAGCAGCAGGATGTAGCCGATGATGAGATCGGTCTGGAAAAACCGCTGCGCCGTGGTGATGCGATAGCCCATGCCCGAGGTCGCGGCGACCAGTTCGGCCACCACCAACCAGGTCCAGGCCCAACCCAGAGAGATGCGCAGCGAATCCCAGATCCCGGGCATGGCACTCGGCAGCACGATCCTCGCCAGGATGCGGCGCTCCGGCATCTGCAGGGTGCGGCCCAAGTTTATGAAATCCCAAGGCACGCCCTTCACATTGTCCATGATCAGCAACACCTGCTGGAAGAAGGTGCCGATCCAGATGATCAGGTATTTCTGCGTGTCGCCGGTGCCGGTCCACAGAATGGTGAGCGGCACGAAGGCGACCACCGGCATGTAGCGGATGAAGTCGACCACCGGCTCGACGATCGCCTCCCAGGCCTTGTAGCAGCCGATCAGCACGCCGATCGGCAGCGCGAAGGCCGTGGAGATCAGGAAGCCGATGCTGATCCGGAAGATGCTGATCCCGGCATCCTGCCAGAGCTGTCCGCTCGCCGCGAGCTCGCTTAAGCGCGCCACGACCTTCGGCGGGCTCGGCAGGAACAGCGGCTTCACCCATTCCTGCGCCGTCGCGATCCACCACAGCGCCAGGAGCAGTGCGAAGACGACGACTGAAATGCCGACGAACTGCGCGCGCGTGATCGACGCGGTCAGGCGGAAGAGCGAAGGAGATTTCTTGGTGGGCATCTATGTATCGTTGGATCCGTGTGAGCCCGGCCGAACCGTCAACCCCCTTCCTGGCCTTCCCCCATCTTGGGGGAAGGGACTCACTTGAAGAGGCTGTGGCAACTGATGGCTCCATCCGTCCCCCGCCCCCAAGAT
>JAYSFH010000590.1:0-2862 GCA_041913405.1 Dongia sp.
GCATGGTCATCTTCATCAACCAGATCCGCATGAAGATCGGCGTGATGTTCGGCAACCCGGAGACCACGACCGGCGGCAATGCCTTGAAGTTCTACGCCTCGGTCCGCCTCGATATCCGCCGCATCGGCGCGATCAAGGACAAGGACGTGGTGGTCGGCAACCAGACCCGGGTCAAGGTGGTGAAGAACAAGCTCGCCCCGCCGTTCCGCGTGGTCGAGTTCGACATCATGTATGGCGAAGGCATCTCCAAGAACGGCGAGCTGATCGATCTCGGCATTGCGGCCAACGTGGTCGAGAAGTCCGGCGCCTGGTTCTCCTACGGCGGCCAGCGCATCGGCCAGGGCCGCGAGAACGCCAAGCTGTTCCTGCGCGAGAACCCCGAGATCGCCGCCGAGATCGAAGGAAAGATCCGCGCCAACGCCGGCCTCGTCGCCGGCAACATGATGGACAACGGCGCCGCCGGCGAAGAAGCCGCCGAAGGCTAACCGCCACTTCCCTCACTTCCCCCACTTCCCCTCCCCCCGACTTCGGGGGAGGCCTCCTCCTTCTCCTCCCCCCGACTTCGGGGGGAGGTGAAGGAGGGGGGGTGCCGCAGACTCCCATGCAGACCAGTTCTCTCCGCGAAACCGCCCCGTCTCCCCCTGACGGGGCGGCCGCACATTCGGAGATTCCGAAGAAACAAAGCGTCCGCTCAACCGCTTCCTCCTTCAGCACTTCCTGAGGAGGACGTCCATGTTCAATATCCGCACCACCGCTCTCGCCCTCGTGATCGCCGCCGCAACCTCGACCGCCGCGCTGGCCGCCGGCCAGATCTCCGAGGACGCGCTCAACGCCGACCGCAAGTCCTGCGGGCAGGCCTGCAGCAACAAGGGCCAGAGCGCGTCCTTCTGCAGCGCCTATTGCGACTGCACCGTGAAGGGCATCGGCGACCAGCTGAGCCTCGACGAATACCGCGGCATCTCCGAAGCCGCCGAGAAGAAGCAGCCCGCGCCGCAGCCGGCGCTCGACAAGCTGAAGGCCATCACCAACGCCTGCCGCACGGAGATGGGCAAGGCGCCGGAATAGCGCCTCCACCTTGAGATCGATTGCCTCAGCGGCCGGGCCGGGGCAGTGTGCCCCGGGGTCTCGTGTTTTGATCTGAGGTCTGCTTGATTTCTTCCTCGCGAGCCGGCTTGGCCGCGGCCATGCTTCTGGCCGGACTCGCCTTCGGCTTTGTCGCGCGCGCCGAGAACATCCCGGCCGAGGTGTTGGCGGAGGACCAGAAGTCCTGCGTCGCCGCCTGCGTCGGCCGCGGCAAGCCGCCGGAGAAATGCAGCGCCGCCTGCGAATGCAGCGCCAAGGCCTATGGCGAGCAGCTGACCCTGGAGGAATATCTGGCGGTCAGCGAGGCCGTGAAGCAGCAGAAGGAGCCGCCGAAGCTGGCGCTCGACAAGATGGCCGCGATCGCCAAGACCTGCCGCGCCAAGATGGAATAGCCGGCTCGCCGTTTGCCGATGCCCTTCAGCCTCGCGCGCTTCGCCGCGGCCGCCGCCTTGCCGATCGCGGCCCTGTCCTGCGCGGCCCTGTCCTGCGTGGCCCAGGCCGAGCCGATCCCGGCCGACCTGCTCGCCGCCGACCGCCGCTCCTGCGTCGCCGACTGCACCGCCCACGGCGTGGCGGTGGCGCGCTGCAAGCCCTATTGCGACTGCACCTTCAAGCAGGTCGGCGAGCAGTTCACGCTCGAGGAATACAACGCCGGCCTGGCCGCCCAGCGCCAGGACCAGGCGCCGCCGGCCGCGCTGGTGGCACGCATGGCCGCGATTTCCAAGGCCTGCGCCGCGCAGCCGCAGTAGCCCGATTGCCCGCCCCGCCGAGTGATGGCAGAATCCGCCGGGTGCGGTGGAGGCAAGGATGCAGTCTCGGCTGATGCTCTGGCAATTGCGCGCCCTCGGCGCCGTGGCGCTGTTCGCCGCCGCGGTCGCGCAGGCCGAGCCCATTCCCGCCGAATACCTCGAGATCGAGCGCAAGAGCTGCAACCAGTCCTGCGCCCGGGAGAATGCCTCGGCGCAATGGTGCAAACGCTACTGCGACTGCAACATCGCCAAGATGAAGGCGCGGATCAGCTACCAGGAATATGCCGGCGTCGAGACTGCCGCGATCCAGGACGCGCCGCAGTCGCCCGGCGCCATCGACAAGCTCACCGACATCTTCACCTCCTGCGCCAAGGAAACGCAGTAGCGGCGTCGCTTACATCTCAAACGGCTTCGGGTCGATGAAGCGCTTGATGACGTTGGCGGTGATCCGGCTCACGTTGTTGTCGTAGCCGTTGTGGGCGAGGGCTCCGGCCCAGGAGATCGAGCTGGTCGAGAACACGGCACCGCCCTTCGGCGTTTCGAAGAACACCATGTCGCAGCGGACCATCGGGCAGGTGTCGCCGTCGATCGCCGAATGGGTGTGGTTGAACTCTTCCTTCACCCAGTGATAGGCCGCCGAGAACTCGGTCGCCTCCGCCACGATCAGCGCATGCCGCGGCGTGCCGAGTGCCGTGTCGGCGCGGTCGATCTCCCAGCCCGCGGCACCGCCGCCGACGATGCCGAAATCGCCGATCACCTCGTCCTTGGCCAAGCCCTCGAAGATGAAGGCCGCCCGCGGGTCGAAGCTCTCCGGCCGGCGCCGGTAAGAACTCGCGCTGTCGAAGCCCTGCGCCGTGAAGCCGGCTCCGCAGACGATCTGCGGGGCCCGGTCCATGCGCCGCCAGAGCCCGCCAAGCTCGCCGGTGAAGCTCATGTAATATTCGCCGCCCTCGGAGATCCAGCCGCGCATGCCGTCCTCGGCGCGCCGATGCTCGATCACCCCGGGCAGCTCGCTGTGATAGGCGATCCG
>JAYSFH010000591.1:0-2856 GCA_041913405.1 Dongia sp.
AAGGCGGCGAAGAGCAGGCGCACATAATCATAGGAGACCACCAGCGACACCTCCGCCATGCCGAGCGCACGCACCCAGCAGAGATGCCCGAGCGTGCCGGCGAGACCCATGCCGGCCATGAACCACCACCAGTCGGCGGCAGGTGGCCAGGACCAGACCGGCAAGGCGAGCGCGAGCGACATCGGCGTCAAGAGCAGCACCATGTAGGTGACGATCGCATTCGAGCTCTCGGTCCTGGAGAGATTCTTCACCACCAACGAGACGACCGCGCTCATCGCCGCCGCGAACAAGGCCAGCGCCTCGCCGAGACCGAGGCCGACGGAGCCCGGCTGCAGCACCACCAGAACGCCGAGAAAGCCGACGATGGTCGCCGACCAGCGGCGGAACCGGACCGATTCCTTCAGGAACAGGGCCGCAAGCACGGTTGCGAAGAGCGGCGCGGTGAAGCTCATCGAGATCGCCTTGGCGAAATGCATCAGCGAAAGCGACCAGAAGCCGGCCACCATGGAGACGAAGCTGATCGCGGATCGGAGCGTGAACATCCAGAAGCGGTCGGTCTTCAGGGTGCCGAGGCCGTTCTTGAACAGCCAGGGCAGCATGAAGAAGAGCCCGAAGAAATTCCGCCAGAAGGTGGTCACGAAGGGGTGCATGCCGAGATCGCTCAGCACCCGTACCTGCGCGCTCAACGTGGCGAAGCAGGCGCTGGCGCAGAGCACCAGCACCACGGCCAATAATGGGTGGGCGCCGCGACCGGAAGGGCCGCCGGCGGCAAATCGGGCGGCGGAAGGGGGCAAGGGAATGTCGGGTTTGGTCTTGTCAATTCTTGTGGTGGCTGGGCAGATTAGGCCCAAATCGCGCGCCTGACCAATTCCGTTCGCGCAAGGGAGCTAAGCATGTCTGAACCGGCCCAAACTGGGGCACCCGATGCGGGAACTTTGGCGCTCGAACCATTATGGCGCCCCAGCGAAGCGGCGGTGGCCGCCGCCAACATGACCAAGTTCCGCACCCAGGTGGCGCGGGACTGGCAGATCGGCTTGAAGGACACCGACGCGCTCTGGGCCTGGTCCACCGAGCAGGTCGACCGCTTCTGGACCTCGCTCTGGCGTTCTTGCGACGTGATCGGCGAGATGGGGCGGCCGGCGCTCGCCAACGGCGACAAGATGCCGGGCGCGCAGTTCTTCCCCAACGCGAAGATCAACTGGGCCGAGAACCTGCTGCGCTTCTCCAGGGGCAATCCCCGGGACGCGATCGTGTTCTGGGGCGAAGACAAGGTGAAGCGCAGAATCGCCCATGCCGAGCTCTGGGACGACGTGGCGCGGCTCGCCCAGTATTTCCGCTGGCTCGGCCTCGAGCCCGGCGATCGCGTAGCGGGCTTCGTGCCCAACATGCCGGAAAGCATCATCGGCGCGCTGGCCGCCGCCTCGATTGGTTGCATCTGGTCCTCATGCTCGCCGGATTTCGGCGTGCAGGGCGTGCTCGACCGCTTCGGCCAGATCGAGCCCAAGGTGCTGCTGACCGCCGACGGCTATTGGTACAACGGCAAGCCGCAGAACTCGCTCAGCCGCGTACAGGAAGTTCTGGCCAAGCTGCCGAGCGTGCAGCAGGTGCTGGTCATCCCCTATCTCAACAACCAGCCCGACATCTCGCAGCTGCCGCGGGCGAAGCTGTTGCGCGAGGCCTTGAACGAGCAGACCGGCGGCGAGATCAGCTTCGAGCGCGTGGCCTTCAACCACCCGCTCTTCATCATGTATTCCTCCGGCACGACCGGCGTGCCGAAATGCATCGTGCATGGCCAGGGCGGTACGCTGCTCCAGCATCTCAAGGAGCATCGCCTCCACTGCGACATCAAGCCGGGCGACCGGATGTTCTACTTCACCACCTGCGGCTGGATGATGTGGAACTGGCTGATCTCCGGCCTCGCCTCCGGCGCCACCCTGCTGCTGTTCGACGGATCGCCTGCGGGCAACATCCTGTTCGACTTCGCCCAGGCGGAGAAGTGCACCATGTTCGGCACCTCCGCGAAATGGATCGACGCCTGCGCCAAGGCCGGGCTCGAGCCGAAGAAGACGCATGACCTCTCGACCGTGCGGATGATCACATCGACCGGATCGCCGCTGGCGCCCGAGAGCTTCGACTACATCTATGAGAAGGTGAAGAGCGACGTCTGCCTCTCGTCGATCTCCGGCGGCACCGACATCGTGTCCTGCTTCATGCTGGGCAATCCGACCGGGCCGGTCTGGCGCGGCGAGATCCAGATGCGCGGCCTGGGGCTGAAGGTCGAGGTCTGGAACGACGAGGGCAAGCCGGTCACCGGCGAGAAGGGCGAGCTCGTTTGCACCAAGCCCTTCCCCTCGATGCCGGTCGGCTTCTGGAACGACGAGGGCGGCAAGCGCTACAAGGCCGCCTATTTCGAGAAGTATCCGAACATCTGGCACCACGGCGACTACGTCGAGCTGACCGCCCATGGCGGCATCATCGTCTATGGCCGCTCGGACGCGGTGCTCAACCCCGGCGGCGTGCGCATCGGCACGGCGGAGATCTACCGCCAGGTCGAGCAGCTGCCTGAGATCCTGGAAAGCATCGTGATCGGCCAGGACTGGCAGAACGACGTTCGCGTGGTGCTGTTCGTGCGGCTGCGCGACGGCGTGAAGCTGGACGATGCCTTGAAGGACAAGATCAAGGCGCAGATCCGCGCCAACACCACGCCGCGCCATGTACCGGCAAAGATCGTCGCCGTCACCGACATCCCGCGCACCAAGTCCGGCAAGATCACCGAACTCGCGGTGCGCGACACGGTCCATGGACTGGCGGTGAAGAACAAGGAAGCGCTGGCCAACCCGGAAGCGCTGGATCTCT
>JAYSFH010000592.1:0-2851 GCA_041913405.1 Dongia sp.
CATCCGGCCTGGGCTGGCGGCCGAACAAACGGGCGACGGCATCGAACAGCGTCGACGCACTGACCGGCTTGATCAAGACCTCGTCGATGCTGCCTTCGGCATTGGCCTCCAGCACCTCCTGGCGGTCGAAAGCGGTGACGATGGCGATCTTCGGCGGCTTCGGCAGGCCCAGCGCGCGGATCCGGCATGCGGTCTCGATGCCGTCGATGAGCGGCATCTGCCAGTCAGTGAACATCACGTCGTAGGGCTCGCCGCGCGCGGCGGCCGAAGCCACGGCCTCGATGGCACCCTGTCCGGAATCGGCCTGGTCGACCTTGAACGACATCGACAGCAACAGATCACTGAGCACCGTGCGGGCGTACTCGTTGTCGTCCACCACCAGGATCCGCCGGCCGCGCAGATCGGGCTCCGGCAACAGAATCCGCCGGCGTTTGCTCGACTTGCCGAGCTTGACCGTGAACCAGAACCGGGAGCCCTTGCCCAACTCCGACTCCACACCGACCTTGCCGCCCATCAGCTCGGCCAGCTGCTTGCTGATGGCAAGTCCCAGGCCAGTACCGCCGAAGCGACGGGTGGTCGAGCTGTCGGCCTGCTGGAAGGACTGGAACAGCCTGTGGATCTGCTCCGGATGGAGTCCGATGCCGGTATCGGTGACCATGAACTTCAGCTCGACCGCGTCGCCGGCGTCCGCCAGCTTGCGGACGATGACGCCGATTTCGCCGGCTTCGGTGAACTTGACCGCGTTGCTCAGCAGGTTGATCAGCACCTGCCCGATCCGCAACGGGTCGCCGACGAGATTGGTCGGCACCGAGGCGTCAACGTCGAACACCAGCTCCAGCCCCTTGTCCTTGGCTTTTTGGCGCACCAGGCCGGACACGTCGCTGAGCACGGCGTCGAGCTCGAAGTCGATGTGCTCCAGGGTCAGCCGGCCGGCCTCGATCTTGGAGAAATCGAGGATGTCGTTGATCAGGCCGAGCAGATGGCGGCCGGAAGCCTGGATCTTGTGGATGTACTCGCGCTGACGCTCGTCCAGGTCGGTCTTCAGCACCAGATGGGTCAATCCGGTGATCGCGTGCATCGGGGTGCGGATCTCGTGGCTCATGTTGGCCAGGAAGTCGGACTTCACCCGTGCCGCCTCCAAGGCCGCATCCTTGGCCTGGTTCAGTAGGCGCTCCGCCTCCTTGGTCACGGTCAAATCGCGGTAGATGGCCAGGTAGCCGAGCAGCTGGCCGCCGGTGTCGCGCAGGGCGGTCATGGTGCGCAGGGTCGGGATCTTGCGTCCGTCCTTGGCGATGTAGGTCCACTCGCGGACATCGACGATGTCCTCGCCGGCCATGTGCACCAGGGCCTTGAATCCGGGCTGGCCGCTGGCCTCGGACTCGGCGACCAGTTCATCGATGTCGTGGAACGCCTCCGGACTCATCCGGCCGACCACTTCCGCCGCCGAATAGCCCAGCATGCGCTCGGCGGCCGGGTTGAACACCTGGATGGTGCCCTCGACGTTGGTGGCGACGATCGGCTCGCCGGCGTTGGCGATGATCGAGCGCGCCATCGCCGACTCCCGCCAAAGCTGCTCGCGCAGCTCGGTTTCGGTCTTGGCGCGCTGCTCCAGTAGGGCGGCCTGTTCGCGCAGCTGCTGCTCGATTCGCAGCCGGTCGCCGATGTCGCTGAACAGCATGACCCGGTTCACCAACCGGTCGCGCTCGTCGAAGATGTCATTGGCGTGCACCAGACACAATACGTGGCTTCCGTCGGCGCGAGTGAAGGAGGTCTCGAACGCGGCGCTGCCGGACGAACGTCCGATTTCCGCCATCGACATCAGCTCCGCCAGCGGCACGCCGCGCAGCCCTTCGGGCCGAGAAAAAAGCCGCTTGGCCGCCTCGTTGCAGTCCTCCACCACGCCGCGCGCGTTCAGCAGCAGGAAGGCCTCGCTGGTCGCCGACAGGATCGAGCGGATGCGCTCCTGCGTGGCGAGCAGACGCTGGCCGAGGAAACCGAACAGCATCCCGATCAAGATCAAGGCGGCGGTGACGATGCTGATCACCAGGGACAGGTGATAGGGGTCGGCGTAGTCGCGCAGGGCGCCGCGCGGCATGCCGGCATCGATGAACGCGGCGGCCTCCATCGCGATGTAGTGCATCGCCGAGATCGCGCCGCCCAAGATGATGCCGGCGACCAATGACGACAACCAGTTGGACCGGCCGCCGTTACGGCGGATGATCCAGACCCTGGCGAAAACCGAGACGGCCGCCAGCACGAATGCGGCCAGCAGGGACAGCAGGAACAGCAGGATGTCGTAGCGGATGATGCCGTCGATGCGCATGGCCGCCATGCCGGTATAGTGCATGCCGCCGACGCCGAGCGCGATGATCAACGACCCCAGCAGCATCCGGGGCAGGCCGGCATTCCTGCGCGCGCCGATGCTCAACGCCGCGCCGGCGGCGAGTACGCCGGGCAGCATCGACACCGCTGTGATCCAAGGGCTGTAGCTGGTGCCGCATTCCAGCCGATAGGCCATCATGCCGATGAAATGCATCGACCAGATGCCGACCCCGAGCACGATGGCGGCGAACGGCAGCCAGATCCTGCGATGGCCGCGTGCCGCGAACCGTCCAGCCATCTCGAACGAGAAGAACGAGGCCGAAACCGCGATCAGGACCGAAACGACGACGTAGACCGGCTCGTACTGGCCGTCGAATACCGGCAAGCCCCGCGTGCTCTCGTTCAGGAAATAGTTCCTGGCCCACTCCATAGCCGTCCCCTTTCGGTTTTGCGACGCGCTTAACGATTACCCCCGAATCCAACTATACAGCAAGCGGCATGACCAATGGCACGCGAGCCGGCCGCGGGC
>JAYSFH010000593.1:0-2847 GCA_041913405.1 Dongia sp.
CGAGGTGATCATCCGCACCTGGCAGACCGCGCATAAGATGAAGACCCAGCGCGGCAGCCTCGCGGGTGACCCTGCGCAGCACGACAACGCGCGGGTCAAGCGCTATGTCGCCAAATACACGATCAACCCGGCGCTGGCCCAGGGCATGGCGCATGCCGTGGGATCGGTCGAGGTCGGCAAGCTTGCCGATCTCGTCCTCTGGAAGCCGATGTTCTTCGGCGTGAAGCCGGACCTGGTTCTGAAATGCGGCATGATCGCCGCAGCACCCATGGGCGATCCCAACGCCTCGATCCCGACCCCCGAACCGGTGCATTACCGCCCGATGTTCGCCGGCTTCGGCCGCGCCCGCCAGGCGAGCTGCGTCACCTTCGTGAGCGGCGCCGCGCTTGCCGACGGCGTCGGTGAAAAGCTGGACCTGAAACGCGAACTCATCGCGGTGAAAGGAACCCGCGCCGTGATGAAGCGCGACATGAAGCTCAACGACGCGACGCCTGCGCTCGAGGTCGATCCCGAGACCTACGAGGTTCGCGCTGACGGCGAATTGCTGGTCTGCGAGCCGGCGACCGTGCTGCCGATGGCGCAGCGCTACTTCCTGTTCTGAGCCAAGGGAGGTGTTCTCAGGTGCACACACGCTCGTCACGCCGCTCGCCTTCATCACGCCGGATCGGCCGCACCGGCGGATGGTCGTGCGCCGCAGCCGGATCCCGATAACCATGCGCCAGGCACTGCAATGGCATAAGGCTGGGACCTGGCCGGAGATCGAAGCGGCGGGCACGGTCACGCTCTCCTATGCCGATCGCTGCAAGCGGCGCATCCAGATGACCGACGACGCCGGCGCCGGCTTCCTGCTCAGCCTGCAGCGCGCGGTGCGCCTCTCCGATGGCGACGGGCTGCAGCTCGACCAGGGCGGCTACTTGCGCGTGGTTGCGGGGCCGGAGCCCCTGGTCGAGGCGGTGGCGCAGGATGCGCAGCATCTCGCCAAGCTCGCCTGGCATATCGGCAACCGCCATGTGCCGGCGGAGATCGTCGACGGCATGCGCCTGCGTATCGTCGCGGATTCTGTTTTGGAGGCGATGCTGCGCCAGCTCGGCGCCGCGGTGCGCCGGATCGAGGCACCGTTCTCGCCGGAAGGCGGCGCTTATGCGCAGCTCGGGATCCACGGCCATGCGCATTGACGCGCAATCGCCGGGCGGCGACGCGGGCGAATCCGGCCTGCTGCTGTTGCAGGCCTGGCTCTCGCCGGCTTTTCCGGTCGGCGGCTATTCCTACTCACACGGGCTGGAATACGCGGTGGAGGCGGGGGCGTTGCCGGATCGAACGGCCTTGCAGAACTGGATCGAGGGCATTCTTCTGTTTGGCGCCGGCCGCAACGATGCGCTGCTGATCCGCGAGATCCATCGCGCGGTCCTGGCGCAGGAGTACGACCGCTGTGACGAGGTCGCGGCCTTCGCCTCCGCCTTCCGCGGCACCGCGGAGCTGGCGCTCGAAGCCTCGGCACAGGGTGCTGCCTTCCTGAAGGCGCTGATTGCCGGCTGGCCGGAATTGGCCGCCCGCGAGCCTCTGCGGCAGTGGAAGCGGCCGGTCTATGCGGTTGCCTTCGGTGCCGCCGCCGCGGTCGCCGGCATCGATGCCCGGCAGGCGACCGTCGCCTACCTGCATGCCTTCTGTTCCAACCTGGTCTCGGCGGCTTTGCGGCTGATGCCGATCGGGCAAAGCGACGGGCTCGCCTGTCTCGCCCATCTCTCGAAGATGCTGCCGTCCCTCGCCGATGCGCTGGAGCTCACGCCGTTCGACGATATCGGTGCTTCGGCCCTGATGGTCGATGTGTTCAGCATGCGCCACGAAACCCAATACACGAGGCTGTTCCGCTCATGATGGCACCCCAGCTCAGCAATCTCCCCGTGCGCGTCGGCGTCGGCGGCCCGGTCGGCTCCGGCAAGACCGCGCTGCTGGAACGGCTCTGCCGCTGCATGGCCGGCACTTACGACATCGCCGCGATCACCAACGACATCTACACCAGCGAGGACGCTGCCTTTCTCACCCGCTCCGGTGTGCTGCCGGCCGAGCGCATCCTCGGCGTCGAGACCGGCGGCTGCCCACACACCGCGATCCGTGAGGATGCCTCGATCAATCTCGCCGCGGTCGACCAGATCAGCGGCCGCTTTCCCGGGCTCGAATATGTCTTCGTCGAATCCGGCGGCGACAATCTCTCCGCCACCTTCTCGCCGGAGCTCGCCGATCTCACGATCTACGTGATCGACGTCTCGGCGGGCGACAAGATCCCGCGCAAGGGCGGGCCGGGCATCACCCGTTCCGACCTCCTGGTCGTCAACAAGATCGACCTCGCCCCCCATGTCGGCGCCGATCTGGACCTGATGGCGCGCGACGCCGCGAAGATGCGCGGGGCGAAGCCGGTGGTCTTCGCCAATATGCGCGACGGGACCGGCCTCGAAGCCATCGTCGGCTTCCTGCTCGACGCCGGCGGCTTCCCGCATCGGAAGCCCGCCTTCGCCCAGAGCCTGCCGCCGCTCACCGAGTGGAGCCGGGGCGTCTCGCGGTGAGCGTCACCGCCCTGTCGCCCAGCCGCCTAGAAAAACATCATCGCCCCACGCGCTGCCCATTTGTTGTGCAGAAAATCCGGGCAGGTGAAGTAAGTCCGCTGGATTCCTTCGCTTTTCAGGTTGGCACGGGGGTTGCTCTTACTGCTGCGCTGCAAAAAGAAAACGGAGGGGCGGCGATGGGTTGGGCTGCGAGACAGTGGGGTCTCAATATGGATTTGAAGCGGGTTGCTACGGCCGCCCTGGGTGCGGGATTGGTCATGCTTCCCGCTTTGGCTTTCGCACAGGA
>JAYSFH010000594.1:0-231 GCA_041913405.1 Dongia sp.
TGATCATGAATGCGCGAGCGACCAATCTCCCGCAGGCGACCGGACTGGTCGACCTGTTCCAGGGCGGCAAGGGCGTCGCGACGTATTTTCCGATCTGGCGTGGTGGCAGCTTCAGAGGCTACGTAAACGGCGTCTTTCGCATCGACGGCCTGCAGAGTCTGCTCGACGGCACCGAGCAAACCGGATTCGCCGCCAGCTTCGCAGTCGTGGATGCTGGCCATGAGCCGGTGC
>JAYSFH010000594.1:241-2843 GCA_041913405.1 Dongia sp.
CAAAATTCGACGGACCGCGTGGTGCCCTTTCTCAACAAATGGGTCGTCGTCCGCTTCCCGGAATTTCAGCCGAATCATTCGAATACCGAAGAATATGTCATCTTCGGTGTCGGCATCGCGCTGGCTGTCATGTTGTCCCTAACGCTCTTCGTCGGTCTTTCGGCCCGCAGCCGGTCGATGCGCAATGCAACGCTGCTCTCCAACATTCTGACGGCGGCTCCCGACGCGGTGTTGACGGTGGATGAGTGCGATCGCATTCGCGCCTTCAACCCCGCCGCAGAAACGATGTTCGGCCGCAAGGCCGCGGAGGTCCTCGGCAAGGAGATCAGCCTGCTCTTGCCTGCCATCCCTCCCGATGGCCGACAGCGCTCCGGCGGCGATCTGGAAAGAGCCGAGATCGGCGGCGGCATGGCCGCCAAACGGCCTTACGTCAGGGGGCTCCGCGCCGACGGCAGCGAATTTCCGGTCATGATCTCCACCAGCAAGTTCATGTTCGAGGGGAAGCGGCTCCTGACGGCGGTGCTGCGCGACATGACGGAAGTCGAGTTGCTTAACCACGAACTCATCCGCCTCGCCGAAGAGAGCGCCCGGGTCGCCAAGGAGGCCGAGAATGCCTCCCATGCCAAGTCAATGTTCCTCGCGAGCGTCAGTCACGAGCTGCGAACGCCGCTGAACGCGATCATCGGCTTCTCGCAATTGATCTCAAGCGAGCCGCTGGGTCCGCTCGGGCATGCCAAGTACCGCGAATATCTCGAAGACATTCAGGGCAGTGGCGAGCATCTTCTGACGATCATCAACGACGTTCTCGACATCACCAAGATCGAGGTCGGCTCATACGACCTGGTGCCGGAGCTCTTTGATCTTGCCGAGTTGATCCGGCAGACCGCGAGCACGGTGTTTCCGCTGGCTTGCGAGAAGGGACAGACTGTGAAGCAGGATGTCCCGCCGACCCTGGTGGCCTTTGCGGACAAGCGCGCAACCCGCCAGATCATTTTCAACCTGCTCTCCAACGCGATCAAGTTCACCGCCAAGGGCGGGGAGATCAGGATCGGCTGCCAGCGCTCGAGCAATGACCGCTTTGTCGTGTTCTGGATCGCCGACAACGGTCCCGGCATCCCGGGCCACATCCTGGAAAAGCTGGGCAGTCCATTCGTCCAGGAGCGTCATCCTCACCACTCCGGCGTCGCGGGCACCGGCCTGGGCGTGTCGATCAGCAAAGCACTCGCGGCCGGAATGCGCGGAAGCCTGAATGTGACGTCGTCCATCGGGGTCGGCACCACCGTCACGGTCTCACTGCCAGGCGATGCCATCCAAGGGATGGGCGAGCAGGAGTGCCTGGCGCTCGCCGGATAGCGCTCCTGGCAATCCGCGCACCCGGATCGGTGGCCCGGCAGGCGTCGCGTCTGCTATCTATTGGGACCGATCTCCGATTCCGCGAGTGACCATGCGGCGTATCTTGATTCTCGGCGGCTACGGCATCTTCGGCGGCCGGATCGTCCGCCTGTTGGCGCGGCACCAGCGCTGGTCTCTGCTGGTCGCCGGCCGGTCCAAGGACAAGGCAGAAGCCTTCGTCCGATCGCTCCAGGATGGAAACACCACCGCCATCGCCCTTGACCGCGACGCGATCACGGCTGCCGGGCTCAGGTCCCTCGACCTCTGGCTGGTGATCGACGCCTCCGGCCCGTTCCAGGGCGACAAGGCGCTGGACTATCGGGTGGTCCGTGCGACCCTGGAGGCCGGCGTGCATTACATCGACATCGCCGATGCGCGGCGCTTCGTCCGCGACATCCACCGCTTCGACGCCGAGGCGAAGCCGCGCGGCCTCACCGTCATCGCCGGGGCCAGCAGCGTGCCGACCTTGTCTTCCGCCGTGATTGCGGAACTGGCACAAGGCCTCGACCTGCTGGAAATCGAGATCGCCATCAGCTCCAGCAACCAGGCGAGCCTCGGCCGCTCCGTCAATGCGGCCTTGCTCTCCTATGCCGGCCAGCCGATCCGCGTCCGCCGCTTCGGGGCATGGCGGGAGATCGCCGGCCTGCAAGACTGGCATTCCGTCGACATCGACGTGCCCGGCCACACGCCGCTGCACCGTATCGTCGCGCCCTGCGAGGTACCGGACCTCGACCTGCTGCCGGCGCGCTATCCGAGTCTGCGCAAGGCGATCTTCCGCGCCGGCACTGAGCTTGCGATCCTCAATCGCAGCGCCGGCCTGCTCGCACGCCTGGTCTCGGCCCGCTTCCTTAAATCGCTGTCGCCTTTCACCGCGCTTGCCGGCAGCGCCTTCGGCCTGCTGCGCGGCTTCGGCAGCGCACGCTCCGGCATGCTGGTGACGGTGACCGGCCGCCGGGGCGACGCCTGGGAGCGCCGCCGCTGGAATGTCGTCGCCGAGGACGGTGACGGCCTTTGGGTTCCGGCGCTGGCCGCTGCGCTGCTGACCGAGAAGCTGGATCGCGGCGAGATCGCGCCCGGCGCGCGGCCTGGAATCGATGTGCTCGACCTCGCCGAGTTCCGCGGGGCCTTCGCCGGCTTCAAGATCGAGGACGCCAGTGAGAGGGAACGCCTGCCGCCGTCGCCGTTCCGCCGCTGGCTCGGCAAAGCGGTC
>JAYSFH010000595.1:0-2836 GCA_041913405.1 Dongia sp.
AGCATCCAGCTCCCCGGCAATTCGCCGCAGGAGCAGTACGAATATGCGACCGGCCTGCTGCAGCGGGGCGCCTATCCGGAAGCCGGCCTCGCCTTCAAGGCCTTCGTGGCCCAGCATCCGAAGGATCCGCTGGCCGGCAACGCGCAATACTGGCTGGGCGAGACCTACTACGCCCAGAGCGACTACAAGAGCGCGGCGATCGCCTTCGCCGAGGGCTATCAGAAGTATCCGAAGAGCGCCAAGGCGCCGGACAACCTGCTGAAGCTCGGCATGTCGCTCGGCCAGACCGGCCGCAAGAACGACGCCTGCACCGCGTTCAAGCAGCTGGCCTCGCAATTCCCGAAGGCTTCGGCGGCGATCAAGGACCGCGCTTCCCGCGCCCAGCAGCGCTACGGCTGCGCCGGCTGACGCCGAGGCCCGGGGCAGGCTCTGGGCGTGCTGGCGGCCAAGGCATCGCCCGCATTCTCGCCGGAGCGTTTCGCCGGGTTGATGGCGCGTCTTGGCCCGTTCGAGCGCGCGCCGCAACTCGCGGTCGGCGTCTCCGGCGGTCCCGACAGCATGGCCTTGACCTTGCTGCTCGCCGAATGGGCGGCGAGCCGCAACGGCCGGGTCGCGGCACTGACCGTCGATCACCGGCTGCGGCCGGAATCCACGGACGAGGCGGAAGCGGTCGGCCGCTGGCTGGCGAGGCTTCCCGGCGTCACGCACCACATCCTCCCCTGGACAGAGCCGAAGCCCGGAAGCGGCATCCAGGCCGCGGCGCGCGAGGCCCGCTATCGCCTGATGACCGCCTTCTGTCGCGAGCAGGCGCTCCTGCATCTTTGCGTCGCGCATCACCGCGACGACCAGCACGAGACCCATCGCCTGCGGGCCTCGCATGGCAGCGGCACGATCGGTCTCGCCGGCATGAGCGCGATCCGCGCGCTCGACGGCGTGCGGCTGCTACGCCCTTTGCTCGGCGTTGCCAAAGCCGAGCTCATCGCCTTGCTCGAGGCGCGCGGCCAGCCCTGGATCTCCGACCCCAGCAACGACAATCCCGGCTTCGAGCGGGTGCGCCTGCGCGCTACGGCGACACCGGAAAGCGAAGCACGCGACACTGCAGCATTGCACCGGCTCGGGCTGGAACGCCGGCGCCGCGAAGCCGAGGCCGCCCGCCTTCTCGCCGGCAGCCTGGTCCTGCATGCAGCCGGCTGGGCCGTGCTCGACCTGGAAGCCTGGGGCGACGATGCCGCATCCGGCCTTGCCCTCGGCGGGCTGCTGCAATGCCTCGGCGGCAACGACTATCCGGTGGCTGAAGATCGCTGTCGCGAAGCCTTGGTGCGGCTCCGGTCGGATGCGACCGCCGATTTTACGCTCGGGGGCTCTCATCTGCGGCGGCAGGGCGCGAAGCTGCAGATGTTCCGCGACTGGGGGGCTATCCGGCAGCGTCTGGTCCCGGTCCCGGGAACTTCCGACCGCTGGGATGGTCGTTTCACTGTCATGGTTGCGTCGCACCTCCGGCCCAATTCGGGCTTCACAATCGGGAGACTGGGCGAGCGCGGGCTGCGGGAACTCGGCCGGCTCGGCCATCCTCAGGCGGAGTCCGGGGTCCCGGAACCGGCGCGAAAGGCGCTGCCGGCGCTCTGGGACGAGGACCGGCTGAGCGCGGTGCCCCATCTCGGCTTTGGGGCCGGCCTCGCGGCCCGCTTCCGGCCGGCCCGGGGCGCGGCATCTGATGGCTTTACAGTTGCTTAATTACGGACGCACACTATGTAAGGTCTTGGCAAAGGACCGCAGAAAAAGGCTTCTGGGCGCGCGGGAAAGCCCGCTTCGCCGGGGAGCCGGCTGGCGTTTAAGAGGCGCCGGTTAGAAGAAGCCGATGGTCAGACTGGGCCGCACCGACTGGACGAGGACTGAAAAGTGAATTTGGGCAAGAATCTCATCATCTGGGCGGCGATCATGGTGCTCCTGATCGTCCTCTTCCAGGTCTTCCAAAGCGGCAGCAGCCGCAGCGGCCGGGAGCCCACGCCCTATTCCACCTTCCTCACCCAGGTGAACCAGGGCCAGGTCAAGGACGTGACCATCCTGACCTCGCAGAACCAGGGCCATCCGATCACCGGCCATTTCCAGGACAACACCCAGTTCACGACCTATGCGCCGGAAGACCCGAAACTGGTCGAGATGCTGACCGCCAAGGGCGTCCAGATCACCGCCAAGGCGGAGGACGATTCCCCGAACATGCTGGTCAGCCTGCTGATCAACTGGGCGCCGCTCTTGATCATCGCCGGTGCCTGGATCTTCGTGATGCGCCAGATGCAGGCCAACGGCGGCAAGGCCATGGGCTTCGGCAAGTCCAAGGCCCGTCTGTTGAACGAGCGCGCCGGGCGCGTGACGTTCGACGATGTCGCGGGCATCGAGGAAGCCAAGGGCGAGCTCGAGGAGATCGTCGAGTTCCTGAAGGATCCGCAGAAATTCCAGCGCCTGGGCGGCAAGATCCCGAAGGGCTGCCTGCTGGTCGGCCCTCCGGGCACCGGCAAGACCTTGCTCGCCCGCGCGATCGCCGGCGAAGCCAACGTGCCGTTCTTCACCATCTCCGGCTCGGACTTCGTCGAGATGTTCGTCGGCGTCGGCGCGAGCCGGGTCCGCGACATGTTCGAGCAGGGCAAGAAGAACGCGCCTTGCATCATCTTCATCGATGAAATCGACGCGGTCGGCCGGCATCGCGGCGCCGGTTTGGGCGGTGGCAACGACGAGCGCGAGCAGACCCTGAACCAGCTGCTGGTCGAGATGGACGGCTTCGAGGCGAACGAGGGCGTCATCCTCATCGCCGCCACCAACCGTCCGGACGTGCTCGACC
>JAYSFH010000596.1:0-2835 GCA_041913405.1 Dongia sp.
TCGCCGCGGAGCTGGAGGCGATCGCGCTCGCCCGCGTGCTGATCGCAGAGGAGCGGCCCGATGCAGCCATGCGGCTGCTCGACCGCGTCGCCGAGCGGGTGCGCCGCGACGGCCGCATGCGGCGCCTCGCGCAGGTGCGGGCTCTGGCAGCGATCGCGGCGTTCCGCGCCGGCGATGCTCTGTCGGCGCTGGCCGCGGCGGTCGATACTGTGTCGCTGACGGCGCCGCAGAATGCGATCCGCGGCCTGATCGACGAGGGCAGCGGCATGCATGACGTGCTCGCCTTCGCGCGCAGCCGCATGCCGACCTGGTCGGGCGATACCCAGACCGGCCGCACGATCGATAAGGTGATGCAGGTGTTCGCCAAGAGCGAACGCGCCGCCTCCGCCGTCCTCTCCCGCCGCAACCCGCGCTTCAGCCAGCGCGAGGCCGAGGTCGCGCGGCTGCTGACGGCCGGCCACAGCAACCGCGACCTCGCCAAGACCCTCGGCATGGCGCCCGACACCGTGAAGTGGCATCTGAAGAACATCTTCGGCAAGTTGGGCGTCGCCAACCGCACCCAGGCGGTGCTGCGGCTGCAGGAGATCGGCTTCCGCGCCCACGCGACCCCGCCGCAATAGCCCTCACCCAAACGGGTGGGCCAATCTTTCACCCCGTTACCCGTCGGGGGCGGGACAGGCCTCCGCCGCTTCGTCATGCTGTAAAAAAAGCAGGCGAAAAACGGGGATGGCATGGCGACGGGCTTCGTTTGGCACGAACTCTATATGTGGCACAACACCTGGAACTGGGCGCAGGTTTTCGCGCCCAGCCTGACGATTCAGCCGGGTGAGCATGCCGAGAACCCGGAGACCAAGCGCCGCTTCCGCAATCTGGTCGAGGTCAGCGGGCTGATCGATCATCTGATTCCGCTGAAGCCGCGCTATGCGACCGAGGACGAGCTCGCGCGCTTCCACGACCGCGAATACATCTGGAAGATCAAGAAGCTCTCGGCCGAAAACGGCGGCGATGCCAGCAGCCTGACCCCGTTCGGCCGCGGCAGCTTCGAGATCGGCCAGCTTTCCGCCGGCGGCGCCATGACCGCCTTCGACGCGGTGCTCGAAGGCAAGGTCAAGAATGCCTATGCGCTCATTCGCCCGCCGGGACATCATGCCATCCGCGAATACGGCATGGGCTTCTGCCTGTTCGCCAATGCCGTCATCGCCATCCTGCATTCGAAAGAGGCGCATAAGCTCGGCCGCGTCGCGACCGTCGATTGGGACGTGCATCACGGCAACGGCACCCAGGCGGCCTTCTACGACCGCGGCGACGTGCTCACGATATCGATCCACCAGGACAATCTCTTCCCGGCCAATTCCGGCGGCCTGGCCGAGACCGGCGTGGGCAAGGGCAAGGGCTTCAATCTCAACATCCCGCTGCCGCCCGGTTCCGGCGACGGCGCCTATCTCGCGGCCTTCGAGCAGGTCGTCATCCCGGCGCTGCAGAAGTACAAGCCGGAGCTGATCGTGGTACCGTCGGGCTTCGACGGATCTGGCGTCGATCCCTTGGGCCGGATGATGATCACCTCGGAAGGCTATCGCGCGATGACGCGGATGCTGATGAAGGCGGCGGACGAGCTCTGCAACGGCCGCATCGTGATGACGCATGAAGGCGGCTATTCGCAGACCTATGTCCCCTATTGCGGCCTGGCCGTGCTGGAGGAGATGACCGGCATCAAGACCCATGTCGATGACCCCTGGGCGCCGCTGATGGCGAGCTGGGGCGGCATGGGCCTGCAGCCGCATCAACAGGCGGTGATTTCAGAAGCCGCCAAGCTGGTTAAATCGATCACCTGAACGCATCGAAAACAGGGAGCTTCCGAATGACCAAGAAACCCAATCTGGCAAAGCCCAACGTCATCCCCAGCCGCCGCCACTTCATCAAGGGCGCGGCTGCCTTCGGTGCCGGCGGTGCCGTGCTCGCCGGCCTCAACGATGGCGCGCGCGCCGACGGCGACCCGATCCCGGTCGGCCAGGCGGCGCCGCTGACCGATTTCGCCGCCGCCGACGGCGTCGAGTTCAAGAACGGCCTGACGCTCGCTTGCGAGGAGATCAACGCGCTGGGCGGCATCCTCGGCCGGCCGCTGGAGCCCTATTTCGAAGACACCAAGCAGATGGGCGACGCCACCAACGTGCAGGCGGTGCAGCGCCTGATCGATCGCCACTCGGTGCATGCGATCCTGAACGGCTACAACATCGGCTCGGGCGCGGCGATCCAGGACGTGATCGCCGACAGCGGCATCATCTACATCCACTACGACACCACGATCGGCCACAACAACCTGATCAAGTCGGATCCCGAGCGCTATTTCGGCTCGTTCCAGGGGGATCCGGCGGAATACTGGTACGGTCCGGGCTTCCTCAAATTCGTGAAGGACCTCGAGACGAACGGCCAGTACAAGCGCACCAACAACAAGATGGCGGTGATCCTCTCGGCCGGCGTCTATGCCGCCAACATCGCCAACGCGATCAAGGAGCAGGCGCAAAATTACGGCTGGGAGATCAGCCTGTTCGAGACCGTGAACGTGCCGATCTCGGAATGGGGTCCGACCCTCGCCAAGATCCGACAGGACCCGCCTTCGGTCATCGCGGTCACGCATTTCCTGCCCGCCGACCTCGCGCAGTTCATGGTGCAGTTCGTGCCCAACCCGACGCAGAGCCTGATCTATATGCAATACGGGCCCTCGATCCCGGCCTTCCGCGAGATCGCCAAGGAAGCCTCCAACGGCGTGCTCTACGCGACGGTGGTGGGCGCGCTCCAGGACGAGATCGGCAGCGCCTTCGAGAAGCGCTACAATGC
>JAYSFH010000597.1:0-2828 GCA_041913405.1 Dongia sp.
GCTGATCGTCCAGTATCCAAAGCGACAGATGGGCAACCGGATGATGGGCGGCGAGTCCTCGCATCTGCCGCTGAAGCTCAACAGCTCGGGCGTCATCCCGCCGATCTTCGCCTCGTCGCTGCTGCTGCTGCCGCTGACCGTCGCCGGCTTCTACGGCTCCAGCGCCGGTGCGCCGGGCTGGCTGCAGGACGTGATGGCCTATCTCGGCCACGGCAAGCCGCTCTATATCGCGCTCTATGTCGCGCTGATCGTGTTCTTCGCCTTCTTCTACACCGCGATCGTCTTCAATCCGGACGACACTGCGGAGAACCTGAAGAAGTACAACGGCTTCATTCCGGGCATCCGCCCGGGCAAGAACACCGCTGAATATCTCGACTACGTTCTGACCCGCCTGACCGTGGTCGGCGCCGCCTATCTCTGCGTCGTCTGCGCGCTGCCGGAAGTGCTGATCGCCAACTACGCGATCCCGTTCTACTTCGGCGGCACCAGCCTGCTGATCGTGGTTTCGGTCACCATGGACACGGTTGCGCAGATCCATTCGCATCTGCTGGCGCACCAGTATGAAGGGCTCATCAAGAAGGCCAAGCTGAGAGGCCGCCGCTAACTCGGGGGGAGAGACGGTTTGAATCTGATTCTGCTGGGACCCCCCGGGGCAGGGAAGGGGACCCAGGCCAAGAAACTGACCGACGAGCGCGGGCTCGTGCAGCTTTCGACCGGCGACATGCTGCGGGCGGAAGTGGCGTCCGGCTCGGCGCTCGGGGTCGAGGCCAAGAAGATCATGGACGCTGGCCAGCTGGTCTCGGACGCGATCGTGATCGGGATGATCGACGGCCGGACCGACAAGCCGGATACGGCCAAGGGGGTCATCTTCGACGGCTTCCCGCGGACCGTGGCGCAGGCTGAGGCGCTGGACGCGATGCTCTCGAAGAAGGGCAAGAAGATCGACGCCGTGATCGAGCTCAAGGTCGATGACGCGGCGCTGATCGAACGGATTTCCGGGCGGTTCACCTGTGCCAAATGCGGCACCGGCTACCACGACAAGTTCGCCCGGCCGAAGAAGGACGGCATCTGCGACAAGTGCGGCAGCACCGAGTTCACCCGGCGCGCCGACGACAACGCGGAGACCGTGAAGGCCCGCCTGGTCGCCTACCGGCAGCAGACGGCGCCGATCCTGCCGTATTACCAGGCCAAGGGCCTGCTGCATTCGGTGGACGGCATGGCTGCCATGTCGGAAGTGGCCGGGCAGATCGACCGGGCGCTGGACGGTGTTAGAGGTTAAGTATCTGATCTTATAGAGTAAATTTGCGCTAGCATGGATCTTGCGCAGTGGTTGACGGGCAGGCGAATCTTCATATAATGCGCGCCTCTCGACCACCCAGGTGACCGAGTTGTTTCGTGTTGCCGTGATCCGGGAATATTGAGGAGTTACTGCAGTGGCGCGTATTGCCGGCGTCAACATCCCGACGCAAAAGCGGGTGATCATCGGCCTGACCTACATCACCGGCATCGGCCCGGCGAAGGCCAAGGAAATTGTCGAGAAGGTGGGCATTCCGGCCGACCGGCGCGTCAGCCAGCTGACCGACGCCGAGGTCGTGAAGATCCGCGAAGTGATCGACCAGGGCTACACCGTGGAAGGCGACCTGCGTCGCCAGACCGCGATGAACATCAAGCGCCTGATGGACCTCGGTTGCTACCGCGGCCTGCGCCATCGCAAGGGCCTGCCGGTCCGCGGCCAGCGCACGCATACCAACGCGCGCACCCGCAAGGGCAAGGCGGTCGCGATCGCCGGCAAGAAGCAGGCGACGAAGTAATTTGAAATCGCGAGGCTGCCCTCCGAACTCAGGAGGGGCCCGCGCACAAGGATTGGACGGAAGACATGGCTAAACCAGTGGCGGCAGGCGGAGCTCCGGGCGGCGGACGCGTCAAGCGGCGCGAGCGCAAGAACATCACCTCCGGCGTCGCGCATGTGAACGCCAGCTTCAACAACACCATGATCACCATCACCGACGACCAGGGCAACGCCGTTGCCTGGGCCTCGTCGGGTTCGAACGGCTTCAAGGGTTCGCGCAAGTCCACGCCGTACGCGGCGCAGGTTGCCGCCGATGCCGCCGCCAAGAAGGCGATGGAGCATGGCGTGAAGACCCTGGAAGTCCAGGTGCGCGGCCCCGGTTCCGGCCGCGAGAGCGCGCTCCGCGCGCTGCAGGCGGCGGGCTTCACGATCACCTCGATCCGTGACGTGACCCCGATCCCGCACAACGGCTGCCGGCCGCCGAAGCGCCGCCGCGTCTGATCTGAGTTTCGGCCGCCCACTCATTGGGCCGGCCAATCTGCTTCGAATGCGGGCCTACTTGCTGGGTCCGCTTTTCGAATTTAGAGCGCCCGAGCGATTGAATGGCTGCGGGGCTCGATGCGAAAGGACGAATAACGTGATTCAGAAGAACTGGACCGAGCTGATCAAGCCGAACAAGAAGGTCGATTCCGCCGGCGACGCCAAGCGTCAGGGCACGATCGTCGCCGAGCCGCTGGAGCGGGGCTTCGGCCTCACCCTCGGCAACGCGCTGCGCCGCGTGCTGCTGTCGTCGCTGCAGGGCGCCGCGGTGACCGCGGTGCATATCGAGGGCGTGCTGCACGAATTCTCCTCGATCCCGGGCGTGCGCGAGGACGTGACCGACATCGTCCTCAACATCAAGCAGGTGGCGCTCCGGATGTCCGGCGACGGCCCGAA
The DNA here is from genome assembly GCA_041913405.1 of Dongia sp. Taxonomy (GTDB): domain Bacteria; phylum Pseudomonadota; class Alphaproteobacteria; order Dongiales; family Dongiaceae; genus Dongia. The sequence goes on from JAYSFH010000597.1 coordinate 2,726, forward strand.
GCGCATGCGCCTGAAGGCCCAGGGCCCGGGCGAAGTTAAGGCCGGCCAGATCGAAGCGGGTCACGACATCGAGATCCTCAACCCGGATCTCGTGCTCTGCACC
>JAYSFH010000598.1:0-2825 GCA_041913405.1 Dongia sp.
CGCATCGTCGGTCAGCACCGGTGCCGTCACGACGATGCGGAAGCCGGTCGCCTTGGAGCGGCGCGCGCCTTCGGCGGTGTAGGGCGGGTATTCGACACGATAGGCCGAGCGGATCGCTTCCTTCGGCGTCAAATAGCTGCCGCCCTTCACCACGTCGCCGCCGGCGCGCCCGTGCAGCCGCTTCACCCGGTCGAGCTGGTAGAGATCGGCCACGAACTCCTCGGCATTGCCGAGCATGTCGTAGAGGCCGAGCGGGTTGGGCTTCAGCAGGCCGGTGACCTGCAGCTTGCCGTTGGCGGATTCGGGGCCGGCATAGGCGACGTATTGCGGCATCCCTTCCGGCATGGGGAAAACCGGCTCCTCGAATTCCGGCGGCGCCACCGCGATGCCGCCGCGCGCCGCGAATTCCCACTCGACCTCGGTCGGGAGCCGGGCGAAGGCGACCTCGCGACCAACCGCGGGCAGCTGGTCCTTGGCATGGGCGAGCAGCCAGACCGAATAGGCGTCGGCGAACTGCTCGGCCTCCAGCCGTGTGACCCCGGTGACCGGCAGGCGGCCTTTGATCTCCGCCTTCGGGCAATCCTTCTTCATCACCGCGTCGAACTGCATCTGCGTGGTTTCGTATTTAGCCAGCAGGTAATAACGGCTCGACGATTTGTCGGAGAAGGGGCCGTCGATCGCGCCGGCGCGGGAATATTCGGAATAGGCGTAATTGGGATCGGCACCGCCGATGGTCATCTGGTAGTCGTCCAGCAACCCGCCGCCCGGCACCGCGATCTTGCGGAAGACCATGGCGCCGCCGCAGGGCATCGGCAGGACGACGTCGTCGCCCAGGGGATTGGGGTTGGTGAACTTCGCCGGCCAGGGCGTATCGGCCGCGAAGGCGCTGCCGCCGAGGAACAAGGAGATCAGAATGGCGATGGCGAGTTCACGCTTCACGAAGACACTCTGCAGGTTCGATGCTTAAGACCCGCGCTCCGCCGATCAGGGCGCCGAGCCCACCGGCAATCGCGGTGACGAGGAAGAGGAGAAGGAACTGGCCGGGCGCCAGGCGGCAGATCGGCCCGTCGATGATCTCGACCGCGGCGATCAAGCGGTCGGCCAGCGGCGAGAGAATGAGAAAGAGAATGCAGGCCAGGACGAAGGCGCAGGCGGCGACCGCCAGGGCTTCGGCCACCAGCATCAGCAGCGCGTTTGCCTTGGTGAGGCCGATCAGGCGGAGCACGCTGATCTCGCGGCGGCGCCGCTCCACGCCGAGCCACTGGCTGACCGCGATCGAGCAGGCGACGCCGACCATGCCGAGCAGCACGATGATCCCCGCGACCCAGTTGAGGCCGTGGTCGAGCGTGCGCACCACGGCGATCTGCTGGCTGCGCATCCGCACCGAGACGCCGGTCGCCTCGACCGCGGCGGCCAGGGCCTCGACCTGGTCGAGATCGCGGGCATAGAGCCTTGCCGAGGCGTAGGCGCGGGCCTGCAACGCGGCGTCGTCCGGTCCAGCCGCGTTGATGCTGTCGACCGCCCCGTCGCGGTAGTCCTCGCTCAGCACCAGGAGGCGCAGGCTGACGAAGGCGAAGTCGCCGGTGGCGAGGCTTTCCGGCGCGAGCGCCTGCACCAGCAACGACCGGACTGAAGCCTGATCCGCGCCGTCTATCCGGCGCTGCACGGCGGCGCGGACGGTATCGCCGGCCTTGACGCCGAGCTTGCGCGCCGTGGCTTCGGAGAGGATCACGGCGTCATCCTCGGTCGGAACCGGCAGGTCGGCGAGCAGCGGATCGCCGGGTGCGGTCGGGATCATCTGCACGTCGCCGATCATGCCGCCCTGCGCGTTGGCGAGCGCAATGGTGGCCGAGAGCGAGCGCGTGTTCGGGATGACGAAGCCCGAGGCCGGACTGCCGGAGACGGCCTCGAACCAGGCGCTGTCGAGGTTTCGGTTACCGACGATGATGACCTCGAGATTGCGCGGGTCGGCGCGGAGCTGCGCCAGCATGCCCTCGATGAAGCCATTCTTCAGGCCGGCGATCAGCAGCAGCGGCACCAGCACCGCCGCGAGACCGATCGTCTGATAGAGCGAGAGCCGGCGGTGAAACCACAGGCCCTTGGCCGCGAGGATCGCGACCTGGGCCAGCCGGCGCCCGGCACCGGGAGTCAGGCGGCGATTCGACATTCGACCTCGCTCGGACCGACGGGCTTGGCCTGGAGCGTGACCCGGCGCGTGCCGGCCTTCTCGGTCAGGCGCGGGTCATGGGTGGCGATGATCGGGGTGATGCCATATTTGGGTGCCACCTCCACCAGCATCTCGGAGACGACGGCGGCGCTGACGGTGTCGAGCGAGGCGGTCGGCTCGTCGGCGAGCAGCAGCCGCGGGCGATGGGCGAAGGCGCGCGCCAGGCAGACCCGCTGGCGCTGGCCGATCGAAAGCGCCTGGGGTTTCAGCGCCAGCAGGATCGGCGTGATCTCCAGGGCGTTGCAAAGCTGGTCGATGAAAGCGGGATCGAGCCGGCCGCAGAGGATCGCCGGCAGCGCGATATTGTCCTGCACCGAGAGGAATGGGACGAGGCCGCCGGTCTGCGGCATATAGCCGATCTCCGAGCAGCGGATATCGGTCAGCACGGCGTCATCGGCGTCGGCGATATCGAGCGCCTCGCCGTCGCGCCGATGGTAGACGAACTGCGCCGTGCGCGTCGGGCGCAGCACCAGGCCGATCACGTCGAGCAGCGAGCTCTTGCCGGAGCCGTTCTCGCCAGTGAGCAGGACCGGTTGATTGCTTTCAAACTCCAGGCGGTCGACCACCATGCGGAATTTGGAATCGCCGGTGCCGCGCT
>JAYSFH010000599.1:0-2825 GCA_041913405.1 Dongia sp.
CAGCAGACGGGGTGCGCCTCCGGGAGGTGAAGATGACGCAAGCCATGAGTTATGTCAGCGGCATCAGCGATACGCCGCTGCTCGGCAAGACCATCGGCCAGGCGCTGGACGATGCCGCCCAGGCCTGGCCCGAGCGTCCGGCGCTGATCGATCGCGGCACCAACACGCGCTGGACCTGGGCCGAGCTCCGCGACCAGGCCGATGCGTTTGCGGCGGGCCTCTTGGCGCTCGGCCTGAAGCCCGGCGAGCGGATCGGTGTCTGGTCCTTGAACCGTGCGGAATGGGCCTTGACCCAGTTCGCCGCGGCCAAGGCCGGGCTTGTCCTGGTCACCATCAATCCTGCCTATCGCCTGACCGAGCTCGAATACGCGCTCAATCTCGTCGGCTGCACGGCGATCGTGACCGCGACGCAGTTCAAGACCAGCGACTATATCGGCATGCTGAACACCCTGGCCCCGGAGCTTGCCACGGCCACGCCGGGCGCGCTCAAAGCCGCCAAGCTGCCGAGCCTGCGCATTGTGATCCAGATCGCCGGCAACAATCCGGGCACGATCCCCTTCGCCGACGTCGCCAAACGCGGCGGCGATATCCAGCGCGCCGAATTGAAACGCCTCGCCGACACGCTGCAGTTCGACGACCCGATCAACATCCAGTTCACCAGCGGCACCACCGGCAATCCGAAGGGCGTCACGCTCACCCATCACAACATCCTCAACAACGGCTATTTCGTCGGGCGGGGTTGCGCGCTGACGCCGGAGGACAAGATCTGCATCTCGGTGCCGCTCTACCACTGCTTCGGCATGGTGATGGGCAATCTCGCTGCGGTCACCACCGGCGCCGCCATGGTCTATCCGGGCGAGGGCTTCGATCCCCTGACCAGCCTGGAGGCGATCTCCGGCGAAGGCTGCACCGCGGTTTACGGCGTGCCGACCATGTTCATCGCCCAGCTGGAGCATGCGCGCTTCAAGGAATTCTCGATGGCGAGCTTGCGCACCGGCATCATGGCCGGCTCGCCCTGTCCGATCGAGCTGATGAAGAAGGTCATGGCGCTGATGAACGTGCGCGAGATGACCATCTGCTACGGCATGACCGAGACCAGCCCGGTCAGCTTCCAGAGCGCGGTCGATGACCCGATCGAGCGCCGCGTCTCCACCATCGGCCGGGTCCATCCCCATGTCGAGGTGAAGATCATCGATGCCGAGGGCAGGATCCTGCCGCGCGGGGAGAAGGGCGAGCTTTGCACCCGCGGCTATTCGGTGATGCGCGGCTACTGGGCCCAGGCCGACAAGACCGCCGAGGCGATCGACGCCGGGCGTTGGATGCATACTGGCGACCTCGCCACCATCGATGACGCGGGCTATTGCAATATCGTCGGGCGGATCAAGGACCTGGTCATCCGCGGCGGCGAGAATGTCTATCCCCGCGAGGTCGAGGAATATCTCTACCGCCACCCGAAGATCCAGGACGTCCAGGTCTTCGGGGTCGCGGACGCCAAGTATGGCGAGGAGCTTTGCGCCTGGGTCTGCCTGCGCGCCGGCGAGCAGCTCACCGAGAAAGAGGTCCAGGAATTCTGCCAGGGCCAGATCGCCCACCAGAAGATCCCGCGCTACGTCCGCTTCGTGGACGCCTTCCCCACCACCGTCACCGGCAAGGTCCAGAAATACAAGATGCGCGAAGCTATGGAAGCCGAGCTCGGCGTGAAGGCGGCGAAGACGGCGTGAGCGCTCATTTCTCGTCGTCATGCCAAGGCTTGGCCTTGGCATCCACGAGTTTGCCTGCAACGAAGAACCTCGTGGATCCCAAGGCCCAGCCTTGGGATGACGATCTAGTAAAATCGAACAGAGAGACAAGAAGATGAGCAACGACGGAAAAGTGGTCCTCGTCACCGGCGCCGGCAGCGGCATCGGCCGCGCGGTTGCCCTCGCATTTGCCAAGGCGGGCTATCGCCTCGCCGTCACCGGCCGCCGGGCGGAGCCGCTGAACGAGGTGGTGGCGGAGGCGGGGAAGCCCGCGGTGGCGATCCCGGCCGACGTCACCGACCCGAAGTCGGTCGCGGCCCTCTTCGCCCAGGTGAAATCGACCTTCGGGCGGCTGGACGTGCTCTTCAACAACGCCGGCACCATCGCCCCGGCGATCAACCTGGAAGAGCTGACCGCGGAACAGTGGAAGGCCGTGGTCGATACCAATATCAGCGGCGTCTTCTACTGCACCCAGGAAGCCTTCAAAATCATGAAGGACCAGAACCCGCAGGGCGGCCGCATCATCAACAACGGCTCGATCTCGGCGACTGCGCCGCGCCCGAACTCGGCACCCTACACCGCGTCGAAGCATGCGGTGCACGGCCTCACCAAGTCGACCGCGCTCGATGGGCGGAAATACAACATTGCCTGTGGCCAGATCGACATCGGCAACACGCTCACCCCGATGGCGCAGGCGATGACCAAGGGCGTGCTGCAGGCCGACCTGTCGGTCAAGACCGAACCGACCTTCGACGTGGCGCACGTGGCGAGCTCCGTCCTCCACATGGCGAGCCTGCCGCTCGAGGCCAACGTGCTGACCATGACCGTGATGGCAACCAAGATGCCCTTCGTCGGCCGTGGTTAGCGGGGGCCGCGGCTAGCATCACCGTGGCTCGGGTAGCACGGATCCCGATCACCAACATCCATGCCGACGGCGCCTATACCGGCTCCATCCTGGTTGGCCCGCGGCAACAGCCGATGAACGTGCTGCTGGACAGCGGCAGTGCGGTCTTCGCCCTGGACGGGCGCAAGTACCAGCCCGACATGGCGGGTGGCGACCGCACCACCCGCTTCGCGCAATACATG
>JAYSFH010000600.1:0-475 GCA_041913405.1 Dongia sp.
CATCTTCTACCTGCTCGACGACGCCTTCCGGGTCGGCGAATACATCCAGAGCGGCAGCTACAAGGGGACGGTTGAGGCCTACTCGCTGCGCTCGGTGAAGCTCCGCCACCACCGCGGGCCGCTCTATACGGTGCCGTTCGGCGAGCTCGGTGCGGTGCAGAACATGAGCCGCGACTGGGTGATCGACAAGATGATGGTCACGATCACCTATGACAGCGACCTCGCCAAGGCGAAGAAGCTGATCAAGCAGATCGGCAAGGACCTGGCCGCCGATCCCGACTTCAAGCCGCATATCCTCGAGCCGCTGAAGATGCAGGGCGTCGAGCAATTCGGCGATTACGGCATCCAGATCCGGATGAAGATGATGACCAAGCCGAACGAGCAGTTCACCATCCGCCGGCGGGCGCTGGCGGAAATCAAGACCGCCTTCGATGCCAACGGCATCGGCTTCGCGTCACCGACCGTGCGGGTGGCG
>JAYSFH010000600.1:485-2820 GCA_041913405.1 Dongia sp.
GGCAGCACAGCAGGCGGTCGCGCTGGCGAAGCCCGATGCGCCGCCGGCATAGCTCGGATCAGCTCAGCGCCGGACCCGGAAGTTCTCGAACTGCCAGGGATCCTTGCGGTCGAGATTGGGCTCGGGGAACAGCACGTCGCGGTCTTTGAGCGGCGTCCAGTCCGACCAGCAGCCGACCACCGGCCCGAGATAGGGCCGGCAGATCTCCATGATGTAGTCATGGTCGATGTCCTCGGGCTCGACCAGGCCGCGGTCCGGATTCTGGATCAGCCACATGGCGCCGGCCAGGACCGGGGAGGCGATCTGCGGCGAGGTCGCGTTGAACTCCGGCCCCATGACCCGGCGCGCCTCGTGGATCGAGAGCTGCGAGCCGTACCAATAGGCACCAAAATCGCCCATCAGCAGGCAGCCCAACTCGTCGATGCCGTCCTCGATCTCCTCGCCGAGCAGGCGCACGTCGTCCTGCATCTTGAAGTTCTTCATCTGGAACTCGCGCACCGACAAGACCGCGTCATTGCACGGGTGATAGGCGTAATGCACGGTCGGGCGATAGACCGGCTTGCCCTTCTCGGTGACGGTGAAGTAATCCGCGGTGCTGATCGATTCCCCATGGGTGATGAGATAGGCGATCATCGGTCCGCCATGCGGCGTCCAGGAGCGCATCTCGGTGATGCAGCCGGGCTGGCGCAGGAAGATGCCCGCCTTGCAGCCGACCTTGTGCTCGACCGCGTTCTCCGGGAGCTTCTTCTCATGGGTGCCCCAGCCGAGCTCGGCCGGCTGGCAGCCCTCGCCGACGAAGCCGGGAATCGACCAGGTGTTGACGAACTCGTTCGGCCGCTTCGGCACGGCGGAGACCTGCAGGTCGTGCTCGGCGACATGGATCACCTTCACGCCGCAGGCCTGCATCAGCTTGGCCCAGCCTTCGCGCGTGGTCGGCTTCTTGGCGCCGAGGCCGCGGAAGCTGGCGATGTCGAGCACCGCCTGCTTGATGAAATGCGAGATCAAGCCCGGGTTGGCGCCGTGGGTCAGCAGCGCCGAGGCGCTGCCCTTTTTGAACTTCTTGCCGAGCTCCAAGGCGGAGTGGCGCAGGAAATAGTTGGTGCGCTCCTCCTCCGGGATCTTGGAATTGTCGTAATAGCCGGCCCAGGGCTCGATGCAGGTGTCGAGATAGAGCACGCCGTTCTTCGCGCACCATTCGATGAGGGCGAGCGACGAAACCTCGACCGAGAGATTGAGGATGAGATCGCCCTTGCCGACATATTTCGCCAGCGTCTTCGCCAGGTTGTGGTCGAACAAAGGGTTGACCACGTAGTTCAGCCCCTGGGCGATGAAGCGCGCGGCGTCGGCGGAATTGTCGACCGCGTCAACGACCGTGATCCGGCTCATCGGCATGTCGAAATGGCGCTCCAGGAGCGGCATCGTGCAACGGCCGACGGAGCCGAAGCCGATCATGAGAATGCGGCCCTTGTACGGGAACTTGGCGGTCATCCCCCACCTCTTCTAGGACAAGACAGAAGGGGTCCCGTTACGGGAAATCGACCCGCCCCGCAAGAGAATTTTACGCGAAACCCCTAGCGCCGCTGGGCGTCGAAGGCGGTGAACTCGTGCGCGATCGAGGCTTCGACCAGCGCCCGATAGGCGGCGGCGACGACTTCGGGATCGCAGCCGAGACGCAGCGCCTCGGCCCGCACCTTGGCGAGCACGTCGGCCACCCGCGCGTCGTCGCGAACGGTGTCGCGGTCGGCTTTGATCCGCGCGGCTTCGTCGATGTAATGGAGCCGCTCGGCGATCAGGGCAACCATGCGCCGGTCGATGGCATCGATCTCGGCGCGGACTTCCTGCATGTCGGCGCAGCGCGGAAGCGCGGAGGCATCGTTGGCAAGGGCGGCCGATTTCATCGCGGTCTCCTCCTTCGATCCCCGGTTAGATAAGGTCAAATTGCCGCGGCGTCCATGCGGCAGCCGGTCCCACCACTCACGCCTGCTTCGCGTCGATGATGCCGCGGCGGATGGCGCGGGTGCGGGTGAAGACTTCCTGCAGCTTCTCGCCTTCGCCCCAGCGGATCGCGCGCTGCAGGGCGGTCAGGTCCTCGGTGAAGCGCCCGAGCATCTCCAGGACCGCCTCGCGGTTGTTGAGGAAAATGTCGCGCCACATGATCGGGTCGGAGGCGGCGATTCGGGTGAAGTCGCGGAAACCGGAGGCGGAGAACTTCACCACCTCGCGCTTGGTCTCGTCTTCCAGGAAGGTTGCGGTATCGACGATCGTGTAGGCGATCAGGTGCGGCAGATGCGAGGTGATCGCCAGCACCTGGTCGTGATGCGCGGCGGTCATGATC
>JAYSFH010000601.1:0-1880 GCA_041913405.1 Dongia sp.
CATCGAGCCGTCGCCGCCGATCATGATCAGGGCGTCGAGCTTCAGCATGTTGTAGCCCTCGATCACCTCGTTCGAGCGATCGACGAAGCTGCCGTCCTCCATCGGAAACTTGAAGGGATTGCCCTTGTTGGTGGTCCCCAGGATGGTCCCGCCCAGCCGCAGGAGGTCGCTGTTCAGCGCCCGGTCGTCAAGCTCCTCGGCCTGGACCGGCCGCTCCATCAGGCCGGCGGTGCCGTTGCGGATGCCCACGACGGTCCAGCCATAGCCATGATGCGCGCGGGCATAGACCGCGCGAAGGGCCGCGTTCAGCCCGGCGCAATCGCCGCCGCTGGTCAACAATCCGATCCGCTTCATCGTCTCCCCTGAAACTTGCGTGAATCCATCATGGGTGAATCCCTGGTCTTGCAATTTTACGGAAGCACCCGACTATTACCATAGATCAGGCAGCAGCCAAGCCATAGCCACATGACGAATACGGATTTTTTTGCGATCGATACCTTCCGGAGCCCGGTCGCGGTCGAGGGTGAGGACCGGCAGGCTTTCCTCCAGGGGTTGATCAGCAACGACACGCGCCGGGTGACCGAGACCCAGGCCGTGTTCAGCGCCTTCCTGACGCCGCAGGGGAAGTTCCTGCACGACTTCAGCGTGGCGGAAGTCGGGGGCCGCTACCTGCTCGATCCGGAGGTCGAACGGCGGGCCGATCTGATCAAACGGCTTTCGATGTACCGCTTGCGCTCGAAGGTGAAAGTGGTGGACTCGGCCGCCGATTGGGCCGTGGTGGTCTTCGCCGGACCGGGCGCGCTGGCGAGGCTCGGCCTCGGCCCGACACCGGGCCTGGCCAAGCCGCTGGCCGGGGGGGTGGTCTTTGTCGATCCCCGCCTGCCGGCGTTGGGCGCTCGTGCCTTCCTGCCGCGCGCCGAGGCCGAGGCGACCGCGCGCGAGGCCGGCTTCACTGCCGGGCCGATCGAGGAACACGAACGCCTGCGCGTCACGCTTGGCGTGCCTTCGGGCAGCCGCGACCTGGTTCCGGACAAGGGCATATTGCTGGAGAACGGCTTCGAAGAGCTGCATGCGATCGACTGGGACAAGGGCTGCTACATGGGCCAGGAGCTCACCGCCCGCACCCGCTATCGCGGCCTGGTGCGCAAGCGCCTGCTGCCCGTCGAGATCAGCGGCGCAGCGCCGGCGCCGGGCACCGCTCTGATGCTCGGCGGCGTCGAGGCCGGTGAGCTGCGCAGCATCGGGCCGGATGGTCAGTCCGGCCTCGCCATGGTGCGGCTGGAACATCTCGACCGCGCGCGGGCCGAAGGCCTGACCGCGGGCGAGGCCACGCTCCGCCCCAGCGTGCCGGACTGGATGCGCTTGCCCGAACAGGTTGGGTAGCTAGACTGAGCCCCTGGATCGATCAGGGGGAATCATGGGAAAGCCGCGCTTGCGTGACCTCGGTATCAGCCTCGGGCAGATGCCGCCGGGACCGCTCAATGCCATCACCGATATCGCCGGCGTGACCGTCGGCACCGCGACGCTGATTCGCGATCAACCGCATGTGGTGCGCACCGGGGTGACCGCGGTCTGGCCGACGCCCAACGCCTATACCGACCTCTGCTTCGCCGGTTACCACAGTTTCAACGGCAATGGCGAGATGACCGGCACGATCTGGCTGGCCGAGCAGGGCCTGCTCACCTCGCCGATCTGCATCACCAACACCCATGCGGTCGGCGTGGTGCGGGATGCGATCTGCCACGACGCAAAGAAGCGCGGCATCGATGAGTCCTGGCTGCTCCCGGTCGCCGCCGAGACCCATGACGGCTGGCTCTCCGACGCCTATTCCTTTCCGGTGACGACGGAACTGGCGCTCGAGGCCCTGGAGAATGCCAAGG
>JAYSFH010000601.1:1890-2813 GCA_041913405.1 Dongia sp.
AAAACGGCATTCCGCTGATGCAGGCGCTGGGCAATGCCAAGGGCGGCCTGCCGCAAGAGGGCAATGTCGGCGGCGGGACCGGCATGATCACCCACGAGTTCAAGGGCGGCACCGGCACAGCCTCCCGCGTCGTGAAGGGCGAGTCCGGCAGCTGGACGGTGGGTGCCCTGGTGCAGTCGAACTATGGCAGCCGCGCTTTGCTCCGCTGCGGCAATGCGCCGGTCGGACTGGAGCTCGGCACCGACAAGATCCAGGGCGCCTACTGGGAACCGGAGCCGGGTTCGGGCTCGATCATCGTCATTCTCGCGACCGACGCACCGCTGCTGCCGATCCAATGCCAGCGCCTGGCGCGGCGCGCGACGACCGGTCTCGCCTGGTGCGGCGGCATCGGCTCCAACGGCAGCGGCGACATCTTCCTCGCCTTCTCCACCGGCAACAAAGTGCCGCTGAAGTCGAAGATGACGGATGTGCGTATGCTCGGCATCGACGAATGCACGCCGCTGTTCCAGGCTGCCGCCGAGGCGACCGAGGAAGCGATCTGGAACGCCCTGGTCGCCGCCGAGACCATGACCGGCTTCAAGGGCCGCACCGCGCATGCGATCCCGCATGACCGCCTGAAGGAAATCTTCACCAGATACCGGGGGCCGAAATGAGGAAGCTGCTGCTCGCGCTCGTCGCATTGGTCTTCGGGGCCGCCTCCGCTCACGCCGATCCGGTCATCAACGACCAGAAGGCGGCGAAGCAGCTGCTCGGCAAGCATCCGCTGACCCTGCAATGGATCGGCACCGGCGGTCATCTGAAGGATGCCGGGACCGCGGAGGTCAAGGCGGAGAACGGCGAATGGCGGCTGACCGGGCGCAACGACGCCAAGGAAGGCTTCGTCTCGCTCGACGGCATCGTGACCCGGATCGACAAGACCACCT
>JAYSFH010000602.1:0-590 GCA_041913405.1 Dongia sp.
GGCGGACGCGGTGATGGCGTCCGGCTGCCTGCCGTTCCTGTTCAAGGCGGTGGAGATCGACGGAGAGGCCTATTGGGACGGCGGCTATATGGGCAACCCGGCGATCTTCCCGCTGATCTATCGCTGCGGCAGCCCGGACATCATGGTCGTGCACGTCAACCCGATCATGCGCGAGGAAGTGCCGGTGACCGCCGGCGAGATCATGAACCGCATCAACGAGATCAGTTTCAACTCTTCGCTGATGCGGGAGATGCGGGCGATCAGTTTCGTCACCCGCCTGATCGACGACGGCGAGGTGGAGATGGACCGGCTGAAGCGGCTTCACATTCACGCGATCTCGGCCGAGGAGCGGATGCGGGACTTCAGCGTCCTCTCGAAATTCAACGCCGACTGGGATTTCCTGCTCGACCTGAAGGAAGTGGGCCGTGCCCATGCCGATGCCTGGCTGAAGCAGAATTTCGACCAGATCGGCCGCCGGTCGACCGTCGATATCAACCAGGCCTATCTGTGATGGTCCCGACGGTGTTCGTGACCTTAACCCTCACTCGGTCGTGATGCCAAAGCATGGCCGTTGGCAACCCGAGTTAAAT
>JAYSFH010000602.1:600-2808 GCA_041913405.1 Dongia sp.
AGCCAACCTCGTGTATGCCAGGCCTTCGCCTGGCTTGACGACCGAGAGGGTAGTGCCGGTGGCGCCATGCCGGCTGACTATCAAATCCCAAACAAAGCGGCATTTCGCCTGTAACCCCGGAACGATTACCTTCGAACTGTCCCCGGGGAGTGACCCCGACCCTGAACCAGAAAACCTTGAGGAGACTACCGATGAAGACCTCCAATGCCCTGCTGATGGCCGCCGCTTCCGCCGCCCTCGGCCTGGTCGCCATGAACGCCGCCAATGCCGGCCCGGCGGCCAAGCCGATGTATGAATCCGAGAAGTGCTTCGGCATCGCCGCCAGCGGTGGCAATGACTGCCAGACCGCGACCAATTCCTGCGCCGGCACCGTCACCCAGCCGATGCAGGGCGATGCCTGGATCTATGTCCCGACGGGAGTCTGCGGCAAGATCTCCAACGGCAGCCTCGAGCCGAAGAAGTCCTGATCACGCAACCTGCGGCGGGGCGACTTCGGTCGTCCCGCCGTTACTCACGCAGATTCAACCATGGCGTCCCAAGGCATATCCGATCAACTGAAGGGCCGCGTGCGGCGCCAGGTCATGGGTTCGAGCCAGTCCGACATCATCGCCGCCGTGCGCGGAGACCAGTGCTGGATCGGCAGCCCTGAAGACACCCGGGAGGAGAGGGTCATGACCATGACGATGAAGATGGATGAGACGACATCGCCGACCCTGCTCGGCCGGGTTCGAGATTTCTACGATCGGCTCGGGCGGCTGCCGCTGAGCTTCATCCAACTGATGGCGCGGGTGAGCATGGCCATGATCTTCTGGCGCTCCGGCCAGGCCAAGATCGCCAACTGGGACCTGACGCTCCAGCTTTTCGCCAACGAATACAAGGTGCCGGTCCTGCCGCCGGAGATCGCCGCGCCGCTGGCCGCCGCGGTCGAGCTCAGCACGCCGGTGCTGCTGGTGCTGGGTCTGCTGACCCGGGTCGCGACCCTGCCGATGATCGGCATGACCCTGGTGATCCAGACCTTCGTCTATCCGATGGCCTGGGTCGATCACCTGACCTGGATGGCGATGCTGCTGTTGCTCCTGAGCCGTGGGCCCGGCGTCTTCTCGCTGGACCATCTGATCGGCAAGGCCTTGCGATAGCGCCATGCCGCTCGATAGCATCGGGTCCATGGAAAGACGCGCCGGCATCGGCTGGCGGGCGCCGCACCATGCCGCGTGGCTGGAGCGCCGTCCGTCGGTCGGCTTTCTCGAAGTCCATGCCGAGAACCACATGGGCGGCGGCCGCCGTGCCGCCGTGCTCGAGCGGGCGCGCCGCGACTATCCCGTCTCCATTCATGGTGTCGGTCTTTCGCTGGGCAGTGTCGAGCCGGTCGATGGCGTGCATCTCGACTGGTTCGCCGAGCTGGTCGCCGCGATCGATCCGGTCCTGGTCTCCGAGCATGTCGCCTGGTGCCGCCAGGACGGCGTCTATCTCAACGACCTGCTGCCCTTGCCCTACACCGAGGAGGCGCTCGACGTCCTCGTCCGCAACATCGATCGGGTGCAAGGCCGGCTGAAGCGGCCGATTCTGATGGAGAATCCCTCCACCTATCTGGAGTTCACGCATTCGACCATTCCCGAAGGCGCGTTCTTGGCGGAGATGGCGCGGCGTTCCGGCTGCGGCCTGCTGCTCGACGTCAACAACCTCTACGTCACCGAGCACAACCACGGCCGCCCGGCGCGCGCCGCGATGGCGGCGCTCGATCCGGCGACGGTCGGTGAAATCCACGTCGCCGGACATCACGTCGCGGATCTCGGCGATGCGGTGCTGTTGATCGACGACCACGGCTCGACCGTGGCCGATGCGGTCTGGACCCTCTATCGCGAAGCCACGGCGCTGTTCCCCGGGGCGCGGACCCTGGTCGAATGGGACAGCCGCATTCCGCCGCTCGACATCCTGCTGCATGAAGCCGCGAAAGCCGATGCGCAGCGCGCCGCGATGCTGGAGCTGCGCCATGCTGGCTGAGCTGCAGCGCGATTTCGCCCGCGCCGTGCGCGGCGATGCGCTGGCGGTGCCGCGTCTCGGCATCGATCCTGGCGCGCTGAACGCCGAGCGCCGGGTCGCGGTCTATCGCAACCATCACCGCATCAGCCTGGCGGCCGCCCTGGCCGCGAACTTCCCGACCGTCGTCAAGGTGATCGGCGACGAAGCCTTTCAGGCGCTGGCTTTGTC
>JAYSFH010000603.1:0-2807 GCA_041913405.1 Dongia sp.
GCGCAAGCCCGCCCGCATCGGGATGACCAGTCGCGCGTCGGCGGCCGCGGCCACCTCGGCCGGCACGCCGCTGCTCTCCCGGCCGACCAGAAGCGTATCCTCGGGGCCGAAGGAAAAGTCGGAATAGGCGCGGTCGCCCTTGGTGGTCAGCAGGACCAGCCTTCCCCGCGCATCGTTCCGCGACTCGAGATAGGCGTCCCAGGACGCATGCCGGGCAATCTCCACCTGGTCGATGTAGTCCATCCCGGCCCGCCGCATCCGCTTGTCGTCGAACACGAAACCGGCCGGCAGGATGACATCGACGCCAAGCCCGAAACAGGCGGCCAACCGCAGCATGGCGCCGGTGTTTTGCGGGATATCCGGCTGGTAGAGGGCAAGCCGCATCGGGGGTCCTTTTGGGGCGTTTCCGGGCTGCGGCACCCATCGTAAGGGGGAGAATGCCGTGCTTTGCAACCCGTCGGATTTCCTTTATACCCATGCCCGGGATCGGCGGGGAAGCGACCGGTTCCGCCTGCCTGAGTGGTTGATATTGCTAGCGATTTCTGCGGCGCTTTGTCGCAAATCCCGTGGCCATCCGGCGGTCGGACCGATGTTATAACCCTTCTAGATCTTTGGGTTTTTGCAAGCCCGCACCGGTCGGCGTTTCGCCGTCATCGGCGATGCGGGTTCGGGACGAGGGCACTGCATATGGCGGATCACGCGCAATCGGCGCAGGGCGCGGGTGGGACGCGCCGCGACTTCCTCTATCTGATGTCGGCATCGGCGGCGGCCTTCGGTGGCCTCGCGGTCGCTTGGCCCTTCATCAGCAGCTTGAACCCGTCGGGCGACGTGCTGGCCCTGTCCTCGATCGAGGTCGATATCTCCGGCGTCCAGCTCGGCCAGGCGATCACCGTGAAGTGGCGCGGCAAGCCGGTCTTCATCCGCCACCGCACGCCGGAAGAGATCGAAGCCGCGAAGAAGGACGATCCCCAGGTCGATCCCGCCAATCCCAAGACCATCCTTTCCAACCCGGCCGGTCTCAAGGACCCGCAGACCGATGCGTCGCGCGTCCAGAAGCCGGAATGGCTGATCCTGGTCGGCGTCTGCACCCACCTGGGCTGCGTGCCGCTCGGACAGAAGCCCTCGGACCCGCGCGGCGAGTTCGGCGGCTGGTATTGCCCCTGCCACGGCTCGCAATACGACACGTCGGGCCGCATCCGCAAAGGCCCCGCGCCGCTCGACCTCGAGGTGCCGCTCTATGCGTTCACCAACGACACCAACGTGAAGATCGGCTGAGGGGACAGCGAACATGGCCGCCGTTTTCAAGAACCCCGTCATTCGCTGGATCGACCATCGCCTGCCGGTCTTCTCCTACCTGCAGCACGAAGCGAACGACTACCCGACCCCGCGGAACCTTTCCTACTGGTGGAATTTCGGCTCGATCGCCGGCTTCATGCTGATGGTCATGATCGCCACCGGCATCTTCCTCGCCATGCAGTACACGCCGCATGTCGACCACGCCTTCAACTCGGTCGAGCGCATCATGCGCGACGTCAATTATGGATGGATGCTGCGCTACCTCCATATGAACGGCGCCTCGATGTTCTTCATCGCCGTCTACATCCACATCTTCCGCGGCATCTACTACGGATCCTTCAAGGCGCCGCGCGAGCTCTTGTGGATCATCGGCGTGCTGATCCTGCTGCTGATGATGGCAACCGCGTTCATGGGCTACGTGCTCCCCTGGGGCCAGATGAGCTTCTGGGGCGCCACCGTCATCACCAACCTGTTCTCGGCGCTGCCCGTGGTCGGCGGCAAGATCGTGACCCTGCTCTGGGGCGGCTTCTCGGTCGATAACCCGACCCTCAATCGCTTCTTCTCGCTGCACTACCTGCTGCCCTTCGTGATCCTGGGCGTGGTGGTGATCCATGTCATCGCGCTGCACCGCTTCGGCTCGAACAACCCGACCGGCATCGACATGAAAGGGCCGCAGGACTCGATCCCGTTCCACCCGTACTACACGGTGAAGGACATGTACGGGCTCGGCGTCTTCATGCTGTTCTATGCCTTCTGGGTGTTCTTCGCGCCGGTTGCCCTGGGCGACCCGGACAACTTCATCCCGGCGAACCCGCTGTCGACGCCGGAGCACATCGTGCCGGAATGGTACTTCCTGCCGTTCTACGCGATCCTGCGCTCGATCCCGGACAAGCTCACCGGCGTGCTCGCCATGGGCGCCTCCATCGCCGTGCTGTTCATCCTGCCCTGGCTGGACCGCTCGCCGGTCCGCTCGGGCGCCTACCGCCCGGCCTTCAAGCGCTTCTTCTGGACCCTGGTCTTCGTCTGCGCGATCCTGATGTTCTGCGGCAAATACGCGCCGGCCAACTACTGGCTGCCGTTCGAGTTCACGATCGTGCCGCCGGAAGAGCTGATCAAGGGCACCGGTCTCGAATCGGTCGATGCGCTCTGGCCGGTCAGCTTCGCCGGCGGGCATTTCGGCATCCAGATCATCTTCCTGGGCCAGCTCGGCACGCTCTACTACTTCGGCTTCTTCCTGGTGATCCTGCCGCTGCTCTCGATCTTCGAGCGGACGCTGCCGCTGCCGCTCTCGATCAGCAAGGCGGTGCTGGAGGGTGAAAGCAAGGGTGCGGTCCAGCAGCCGTCGGCGGGGAAGGCCTAAGATCATGAAAAAGCGTTCCATCCTTCTCAAC
This sequence comes from Dongia sp., assembly GCA_041913405.1. Taxonomy (GTDB): domain Bacteria; phylum Pseudomonadota; class Alphaproteobacteria; order Dongiales; family Dongiaceae; genus Dongia. Next base: position 2,688 of record JAYSFH010000603.1, read on the forward strand.
GGCATGGCCATCGTCAGCGCGGCGGTTGCCGTCCTCTTCATCGCCGCGGCGCCGCATGAGGAAGTCCACATCCCGAAAGAGGAGTGGTCGTTCCAGGGCTTCTTCGGCAAGTTCAAGCAG
>JAYSFH010000604.1:0-1994 GCA_041913405.1 Dongia sp.
TGACTCCGGCGCCGGTGCTGATCGGCGTCATTATCGGCGGCGAGCGGCTGAAGCCCGGCGCCTCGGAGATGTGCAAGAATGCCAAGCGATTCGGTCTGACCGGCGCGCTGCTGGATCGGCGCGGTGCGGAGGGCGGCGGAGAGATCGCTCGCTATCTCAACCTGCGCTTTGTGGAGGACGACGCGCTGGCGAGGAAGGCCATGGCGACCGAGTGGAGCACACTCGGCTTGAAGCCCGCGATCGTGCAGCATCGCGGCGACCCGGTGCCGGATGCGCCGGTCGGGCCACGGCTGCTGATGGGGATGAAGGTCGCGGGCGATGCGGCGCCGGCCGTCGCCGGCGACTGGGCGGCGGCGACGTCGCGCGAGGACCCGCGGCTGGTCATGGACTTGCTGCGGCTTTGCCGCGACACCAAGCGGCGCGAGAAGTTCGGCTATCTGCTGGCGTCGATCTTCACCGTGCCGGGACTCTGGTTGATTGGGACGGGGCAGACCTCGGCGGCGATTCTGGTGCTGGCGGCGCTGATCGGCATGCTCGGCGTCATCGCCAATGCGCAGCTGCTGAGCTTGGTGACGGCGACGGCAACCGAGATCGACGAGGAACACTAGATGGCGCGGCGCCGCTCCAAGAAGACGCCTGGTAAGAACGCCTTCTCGCGTCGCATCGCGGCTTGGCGCAAGCTGCCGCGCAAGAGCTTCGGCAAGCTGCTCGGCTATCGCCCGCCGCATTCCTCGGTCTTCGTGATCGGCATCGGCATCGGCCTCGCGGTCGGCTTGAGCCTCGGCGTCGGCCTCACCTGGCTCGACGTCAGGCGCGCGCCCGTTCCCACGCAAGTCACGGAAGTCGCATCGCCGCCTGCGCCGAAGCCAGCGCCGGTCGTGGTCGAGCCTACGCCGAACGTCCCGCCGGCCTATGTCGAGCGCACTGAGCCGGCCCCGGCGGAGGAGGAGATTCCGGAGCCGACGCCACCCGCGGTCATCGACAGTCGGCCGATACCGCAGGAACCGCAGCCGGCGCCCGCGCCGAACCTGGAGCCGACGCCGCTGCCGGCCGAGCCCGGCCCCGCCGTGTCGACCGCTGGCGAGCCGGCCTGGTTGAAGAATGCCGTCGCCTCGGTCGACCCGGGCAACCGGCCGATGATCGCGATCGTTCTCGATGATGTGGGGGCGACGCCCGGCGACGTGCCGGGGGCGCTCGGCCTGCCCGGGCCGATCACGCTCTCGATCATGACCTATGCGAGCAATGCTTCGAAGATCGCCGCGGAAGCGCATCGCACCGGCCATGAAATCATGGTCCATGTGCCGATGGAGCCGATCAACCGCGACGCCGATCCCGGCCCGAACGCGCTGCTGGTCAATCTCGACGCCGCGGAGATCGCCAAGCGGCTCGACTGGGGGCTGGCGCAGTTCCCGGGCTATGTCGGCATCAACAACCATATGGGCAGCAAATTCACCCAGAACGCGCCCGGCATGCGCGTGGTGCTGGAACAGCTGAAGGCACGCGGGCTCTTGTTCCTGGATTCCCGCACCATCGCCAATTCGGTCGGCGATGCCCTCGCGGCCGAGCTCGGCGTCACCCATCTGCAGCGCGATGTCTTCCTCGACGATGTGATCGACGCGGCCGACATCATGAAGGAGCTGGCGCGTACCGAGGCGATCGCGCGGAAACACGGCGTCGCCATCGCCATCGGCCATCCGCACCGCGATACGGTGGCAGCGCTGCGGCAGTGGATCCCGGAAGCAGAGGCCAAGGGCTTCGTGCTGGTCCCGATCAGCGCGGTGGCGAAGAAACGAAACGGGGTGACGGGATGAACAAGCAGTGGATGATCGGCCTCGGGTTGATCGGCGTCTGTCTCGCGGCGTCTCCGGCCTCGGCGGAACCGGTGCAGCCGGAAGGCCTGCCGGCGACGCCGGGGCAGTACAGCAGCTACGAAGACTGGCTTTCGAAACAGAAGTTCACCAAGAAGGACATGCCGGACGAGGTGGTGAACGACT
>JAYSFH010000604.1:2004-2798 GCA_041913405.1 Dongia sp.
CTATGTGCAATGCGCCTATCGCGCGGTGTATGAGGTCACGACCCCGACCGAGCGCGATGTGCTTGACCAGGCCGCGCGCAGCAACGGCATGACGGCGCCCGAACTGCGTGCCTTCGAACGCGCCGTCGCGCGCCGCTTCGACAGCGGCACGGCGACCGTGACGGCGCATATCCTGACCACCTGCAAGGCGCCCTACGAGCGCTTCCTGGCGGCGAAGGCTAAGGCCGAGCAGGGCTGAGCGGAAATCGCCTATCCCGACCTGTCTTTGACTTAAGTCAAAGCGGGCCCCGCAGCAGACCGGGCACACGGTGCCCATGACCGCGGCAAACCCGGCGACCCAGATTCTGCTCGATTGGTGGCATGCCAAGCGTGAGGCGCGGGCGATGCCGGCGCGCGCCGATCTCGATCCGCTCGAGCTGAAGGCGATCCTGCCGCATCTGCTGCTAATCGACGTCGCCGCCGCGCCGGAGCCGCAGCGCCACGTCTTCACCTGCCGGCTGGCCGGGACCGAGATCGACAGCCGCTTCGGCGCCAATCTGACCGGCGTCACCCTGGAACAGGCGCCGTTCGGCGAGGCGCGCGCGGCGATCCGGCAGGAATATGAAACCGCCGTGACCGAGCAGCGGCCGGTCTTCTGCAGCCACAGCGTGGTGGTCGGCGGCAACCGCTATGTCGAGTATGACCGCCTGGTGGGGCCCTTAAGCGGCCGGGACAACGCGGTGACCGCGCTGGCGGTGGCCATCGACTTCAATTGTGCCCACTTCTTGGAAAGCGGCCGCCCGCCGGTCTGCACC
>JAYSFH010000605.1:0-2796 GCA_041913405.1 Dongia sp.
ATGTCGTGGGACCGGCGATTGAGATCGCTGGCGAAGAACACCAGCGCGGCGAGCGCGGCGCCGGTGGTGAAGACGATGCCGATCCAGCGCGATCCGCCGGTGCCGAAATCGGCCAGCGCCACGGCGGCGAAGGCCAGGGCCGCCGCCAGGATCTGCGCATTCAGCAGGCCGGCATTCTCCGAAACACCGGCGAAGGGACCGGAGCCCTGCGCCGTCGCCACGATCCAGATGCCGACCAACAGCACGGCGAGCCAAAGGCCGGCCTGTACCGAGCACCAGCGGAAGGCGATCAGCACCAGCGGGAAGCTCAGGAAGATCGCGATGCCCGCGCGCCAATCGAGCAGGGCGATCAGGTTGACGGCGGCGGCGATCGCGACGAGCGCGGCGACCTTCCAGACCCGCGACCAGGTCCACATGCCGCGCTGCATTTCGCTGATTGAGAGCAGCGCCGGCACGAGCAGAAAGATGCCCAGGGCATGCCCGGTCCACGCGGTCAGCCAGACTTCGACAGCCGACGTATGACCCAGCGTGTCCGAAAGGTGCAGCGTCTGGAGCGTGACACTGGCGGAGATCACCGCCGCCAGGAGCGCGGCCGCGGCATAGCCCAAGGTGGTGCCGAGCGGCAACTTCTCGCCATGCCAGGTGAGATTGCGCGAGAGCACGAGCTGCCCGGCCAGGGCGGCCAGGGTCTCTCCCACCGCAATCGGGCCGGCAATGCCGATTCCACCGCCGGCCAGGCCATGGGCAGCAAGTGCCCCGAAGGTGATGGCCGGCCAGACACGACGGCCGAAGACCATGAGCAAGGCAACGCCGATCCCGGCCGCCGGCGCCCCGGGCGCCCCATGCGGGGTGTGGCGGGCGGCGCCGAAATAGCCCAACGCGCCCAGCGCCAGGACGGCGGCAAGGGGCGCTTGCTTCGGGTTGCGAAGAAAGGCCTTTAGATTCATCGGGACAAGGGAGGTCCGGCGCAGTTACGCAAACCGGCAGCCTAGGGTCCAAGTCCTGAATGCTGGGTTAATCCCAGGGGCTTAGAACCATCCTTAGGTGTGACTTCCGCCTCAATAGAGCTCGGTCCGGTAGTTCTCTTCGATGTCGTCATCGACCGCCGAGACCTCGGCCTGGTCCGGAAGCGCCTCGTTCGCCACCTCGGCCATCTGGTCCATGATTATCCGGGCCAGGGTCGGCATCGTGTTCCGGGGCAGCTGGGCCGCTGGATCCCACAGTCCGGACCTGCGAAATGCCTTGGCGCAGTGGAAAAACGCCTCATCCACCGAAATCAGCACGCCGAACTTGGGCAGCTTCCCATCCACGGCCGAATCCGCCAGCAGACCGGGGTCCTTGGTCACCCGCCCCCGGCCATTCACCCGCAGCGTGTCCTCAAAACCGGGGATGAAGAACAGCAGTCCGAGCGACGGGTTCTGGATGATGTTGCGCAGCGAATCCATCCGGTTGTTTCCCGGCCGCTCCGGGACCAGCAGGGTCTTCTCGTCGATCACCCGCACGAAGCCCGGCTTGTCGCCGCGCGGCGTCACGTCGGCATGGCCCTTGCCGTCGCTGGTGGCGAGGCAGCAGAACGGCGAGAGGCCGATGAACTGCCGGGCATAGCGCTCGATCCGGTGCATGGTCTTGCCGGCGGCGCCGCCGGTCGCTGGCGGCACCAGGGCATCGAGCTCCGCCAGGCTGGTGACGAACTGCTTTTCCTCGAACGTCATTTTCGTTGCTCCATCGCCCTCAGCCATCAGACCGCGGGCATTTCAAGGTTTGGCAGGCGCCCAGACCACCCGCTTGAACGATACTTCGCCTTGGGCCGGCGCGTCGAGTTCCCGCGCATAGCGGTGCCCGCCATAGACCGCGTGGGCGATGAAGCCCGGGGCCAGGCAATCGCCGATCCGGGTCACCGTCTTGATGCCGGCCGCGCGCAAGGTCTCGGGCTCGGCCTGCAATGCCGCATACAAGGCTTCCTCCGGCAGGCGCGAAGTCACTGGCACGACCGCCTTCGCCGGAATGGTCCGCGGGGCGTCGCCATAGTTGCTGGCCAGGGTCACCGCGCTGCCGTCGAAGCCGGTCACGTCATGCGCGGTCACCACGGCGATGCCGAGCTTGCGCAGATGCTGGTTGATCGGCATGAGCTCCAGCGTATGCGCGGTCCAGCCCGCGGCGACATCGCCGGTGGTCACCAGGGTGACGTTCAGCCCGGCCAGCACCAGCCGCTCGGCCATGACGCTGCCCATGTAGTAGTGCTCGTCGCCAAAGACCACGACCGGTCCCTGGGCCGGCAGCCTTCCCGCCATGATGTCGTCCGGCGAGAAGACCTGCGGGCCGCTCAATCCGGGAATCGGGTTCCAGTGACTGCGGCCGACGCCGTCGCTGCGCCAGCGCGCACCCGTCGCCAGCACTACGCGCTCGAAGCCGAACTCGCGGATCTGCTCGGCGCTGAGCTTGCTGTCGCGATAGATCTCGACATTGGCGAGCTTGTCGAGCTGGGTCAGCCGGTAGTCGCGCACCCGCCCCCAGGCCGCAAGGCCCGGCAGCTTCGACTCCCGTGAGACGCGACCGCCGAGCTCAGCGGTGGCTTCTGCAAGATGCACCTCATAGCCGCGCTGGCCCAGGGCCCGCGCCGCTTCCAGCCCGGCCGGACCGGCGCCGACGACAAGAATGCGGTCGCTGGATTGCTTTGCCGGGATGATCTCCGGATGCCAGCCCTTGCGCCACTCCTCGCCCATGGTCGGGTTCTGGGTGCAGCGGATCGCCGACATGGTCATGTCGCCGGAGACGCAAATGTTGCAGCCGATGCAT
>JAYSFH010000606.1:0-2784 GCA_041913405.1 Dongia sp.
CATGACCTTCTCGGTCATGCTCTGGATGCCGTCCTGGGGCGGCATGATCAACGGCCTGATGACGCTCTCCGGCGCCTGGGACAAGCTCCGCACCGATCCGGTGTTGCGCTTCCTGGTGACCTCGGTCGGCTTCTATGGCATGTCCACTTTCGAAGGCCCGGTGATGTCGATCCGCTCGGTCAACTCACTCAGCCACTACACCGACTGGACCATCGGGCATGTGCATTCCGGTGCGCTCGGCTGGGTCGCCTTCGTCAGCTTCGGCGCTATCTACTACCTCGTGCCGAAACTCTGGAATGCCGCGAGGGTCTACTCGGTCCGCCTGATCGAATGGCACTTCTGGTTGGCCACCATCGGCATCGTTCTCTACATCACGCCGATGTGGATCAGCGGCATCATGCAGGGCCTGATGTGGCGTGCCTATGACGACCTCGGTTTCCTGCAGTTCTCCTTCGTCGAGACCGTGGCGGCGATGCATCCCTACTACGTCGTCCGCGCACTTGCCGGCGTGCTGTTCCTCAGCGGCGCGGTGATCATGGTCTACAACATGTGGCGCACGGCGCGCGGCGACATCCGCACCGAGACCAAGCTCGGTTCGGCCGTCACCGCCACCGCGTGACCGGAGCAATCCCAATGGCACTCATCAAACAAGAAAAGTTCGAAACCAACTCGATCCTGCTGCTGCTCGGGATCATCGTCACGGTCGCGATCGGCGGTCTGGTTGAGATCGTGCCGCTGTTCACCATCGGCGAGACCATCGAAAAGGTGGAAGGGGTACGCCCCTATTCGCCGCTCGAGCTGGTCGGCCGCAACGTCTACATCCGCGAGGGCTGCTATCTCTGCCACAGCCAGCAGATCCGTCCTTTCCGCGACGAGGTCGAGCGCTACGGCCACTACAGCCTCGCCGCCGAGAGCATGTACGACCATCCGTTCCAGTGGGGCTCGAAGCGCACCGGCCCGGACTTGGCGCGGGTCGGCGGCAAGTACTCCAACGACTGGCATGTCGCGCATCTGATCGATCCCCGGCAGGTGGTGCCGGAGTCGATCATGCCGCCCTATCCGCACCTGATGAAGCGGACGGTGGACAGTTCGGACATCGCTGATCACCTGAAGACCTTGAGGATCGTCGGCGTGCCATATACCGACGAGGAGATCGAGAACGCGGCCGCCGACCTCGCGGCCCAGGCGACGCCGGATGCGGACACCTCCGCCCTGCTCGCCCGCTATCCCAAGGCGGCGACCGGCGACTTCGACGGCGACCCGGCCAAGGTGACCGAAATGGATGCGTTGGTCGCCTATCTCCAGGTCATGGGCCGCATGGTCGATTTCACCACCTATCGCCCCGACTACGCCACCAAGGCGGAAGGAGCAGCGCAATGAGCTGGTTCGAAATCTCCGAGGTCGCCAAGCAGTTCTGGGCGGCCTGGCTGATGCTGATCTTCCTCGGCATCGCCTTCTATGCCTTCCGGCCGAAGAACCGGCAGCACTTCACCGATTGCGCCGAGATCCCGTTCCGGGTCGAGCGCGAAGACCGTCGGGGCCAAGGTCCCGGCGCCCATGGAGCCTGAGATGACCGATATCAACAAGGACCCACTGACCGGCAAGCCGACCACGGGCCATTCCTGGGACGGCATCCAGGAGCTGAACAACCCGCTGCCGAAATGGTGGCTGACCGTGCTCTACGCCTGCATCGCCTTTTCGGTGCTGTGGTGGGTGCTCTATCCGGCGATCCCGGGATTCAGCGGCTACACCAAGGGCATCCTCGGCTATGACCAGCGCGCGGACTACGCCCAGCAGGCGGCCGCCGCGGCCGAGGCCCAGAAGGTGTGGATCGACAAGATCACCGCCTCCTCGGCCGAGCAGATCAACGGCGACGCCGAGCTGCTGAACTTCGCCATGAGCGGCGGCAAGGCGGTGTTCAACGAGAACTGCGCCGCCTGCCACGCGCCCGGCGGCGCCGGTCGGCCGGCCTATCCGGTGCTGGCCGACGACGACTGGCTCTGGGGCGGCAACCTGGCACAGATCGAGCAGACCATCCGCCACGGCATCCGCGCGACCACCGACGAAGCGACCCGCAGCAACATCATGCCGAACTTCGGCGCCGACGCCGTGCTGACGCCGGAGCAGATCGCCGACGTCACCGCCTTCGTGATGAGCTTGAGCGGCGAGCAGAGTGACGCGGCGGCCGCGGAGAAGGGCAAGCAGGTCTTCGCCGACAACTGCGCTGCCTGTCATGGCGAGCAGGGCAAGGGCAATCTCGAGCTCGGCGGGCCGAACCTCACCGATTCGATCTGGCTCTATGGCGGCGACGCCAAGACCATATCCGCGCAGGTCAACAAGCCGCGGCACGGCGTGATGCCGGCCTGGGAAGGCCGTCTCAGCGACGCGCAGATCAAGATGCTGGCCGTTTACGTCCACTCGCTCGGCGGCGGCCAGTAATCCGAAGCGAACGACACCCCCTCTCCACGGAGAGGGGGTGAAGCGAAACAGAATGCAACACCGGACCATCAAGCCAGAGCAGACCGTGACCAACGCTTCGCTCTACGCAGAACATGTCAAGATCTATCCCCAGCGCATCTGGGGCCGATTCCGCGTCATCAAATGGAGCGCGCTCGGCCTGCTGCTCGGCATTTACTATCTGGCGCCCTGGCTGCGCTGGGATCGCGGGCTCGGCCGCCCCGACCAGGCGCTGCTGGTCGACATGCCGAACCGCCGCGCCTATTTCTTCTGGATCGAGATCTGGCCGCAGGAAGTCTACTACCTTGCGGCATTGCTGATCCTGGG
>JAYSFH010000607.1:0-2778 GCA_041913405.1 Dongia sp.
CAGCCCGCCTTTCCCCCTGGTCTTCCACAGCGAGTAGCCGACGCCGGCGGCCAGCAGCGCCACCGTTACGCCGAGCGAGAGCACCGGCGGGATCTTGGCCAAGCCCAGCATGTCGGCGGCGAAGATCTTGACGCCGATGAAGACCAGCACGGCGGCCAGGGCGTATTTCAGGTAGTGGAAGCGCTCGACCATCGCGGCCAGGGCGAAATAGAGCGCGCGGAGGCCCAGGATCGCGAAGATGTTCGAAGTGTAGACGATGAAAGGATCGGTGGTGATGGCGAAGATCGCCGGCACCGAATCGACCGCGAAGATCACGTCGGCGAACTCGATCGTGATGAGGGCGAGGAACAGGGGCGTCATGAACCAGCGCCGGCGGCCCGCGTCGTCGCTCTGCCGTACGAAGAAGCGCTCGCCGTGCAGGTTGGCGGTCACGTTGCAGCGCCAGCGCACCCATTTCAGCAGCCGGTTCGAGCCGAGGTCGTATTCCTTATCGGCTGCGAACAGCATCTTGATGCCGGTGATGATCAGGAAGCCAGCGAAGATGTAGAGCACCCAATCGGCCTGCGATATGACCGCCGCACCGGCGCCGATCATAATCGCACGCAGGACGATGACGCCGAGGATGCCCCAGAACAGCACCCGGTGCTGATAGGCCCGGGGAACGGCGAAATACGAGAAGATCATGGCGATGACGAAGACATTGTCCATCGCCAGCGCCTTCTCGATCGCGAACCCGGTGAGATAGGCCATGCCCGAGGCGGCACCCAGCGACCACCAGACCCAGGCACCGAAGCCGAGGCCGAGTGCCACATAGCCGGCGCTCATCTTCAGGCTCTCGCGGATGCCGATCGCGTGGCTCTTCCGGTGCAGCACGCCGAGATCGAAGGCGAGCAGGGCGGCGACCACGCCGAGGAAGCCCAGCCACATCCAGGCCGGCTTGCCCATGACGTCGGCGGTGAAGAAGGCGATATGCGGGAGGTTCGGGTCCAGCAGGCTGTGCATAGAGTCATCCCCGATTGAGAGGCCATGTCGGCGGACGACGTCGGAAAAGGTCCGACATCATGCGCTTGCCGACACGCGGCGCATCAGAGGGGCCCGGACCAGGGTCCTGCTCAAGTGGTTTTCGGAACCCGCTCCGTCAAGGGGTCAGGTTTCGGTCATTTTCCGGCAACCGCCCCTTGTCCGGCGTGTTCCTACCCCAACATTGCAATCCCCCGACCTTAACGCCCGCCCCCAACGAGCGAGACGCGATGACGGCCACCGAGACCAAGACCGCCACCGAGGCTCCCATTGCGGCTCCCGCCGCGCCGAAGCGCCGTCGCCGCATGCTGGCGGTGATCAACCGCAACAGCCGCTCGGGCGGCATCGCGGCCGGGGTCGCGATTGCGCGGTTGAACGCCGCGGGGGTCGATCTCACCGTCACCTCGCCGCAATCGCCGACCGAGGTGACGCCGTGGATCGAGGCCCATGCGGAAGAGGGCGAGGCGGTGGTGATCGCCGGCGGCGACGGCAGCCTCAACGCGGTGGCGCCGGCGCTGATCAAGACCGGCCTGCCGCTCGGCATCCTGCCGACCGGCACCGCCAACGACCTTGCCCGCACGCTCGGCATCCCGACCGACATCGAGCAGGCCGCCGACGTGATCGCCGCCGGCCGCCGCCAGGCGATCGACATCGGCGAGGTCAACGGCCATCATTTCTTCAACGTGGCTTCCATCGGCCTCTCCGCCGACCTCGCCAATTCCCTCACCCGCGAGACCAAGCGCCGCTTCGGCCGCCTGGGCTATGCCTTGACCGCCTTGCGCGTGCTCAGCCGGGCGCGGCCCTTCCATGCCGAAATCTTGAGCGCCGAGGGCACCGCGCGGGTGAAGACGCTGCAGATCGCGATCGGCAACGGCCGCTATTACGGCGGCGGCATGGCGGTGGAGGAGAGTGCCACCATCGACGACGGCCATCTCGACCTCTACTCGCTGGAGGTCGACCGCGTCTGGAAGCTGCTCCTGATGGCCAAGGCCTTCCGCGAAGGCCGCCACGGCCTCTGGGAGGAGGTGCGCGCCACCAAGGGCGAGCATTTCGAGATCCGCACCCGCCGCCCGCGCCCGATCAACACCGATGGCGAGCTGGTGACCTTCACCCCCGCGCGCTTCAACCTGCTGCCGAAGGCGATCACCGTTTTTGCGCCGGAGCAGAAGCCGAAAGAGGCAGCGGCGAAGTAGCCTCAGGGCGCGGTCAGCGCGTCCAGCGGCTCCTTGGTGCATTTGCAACCCGCGTCGATCGAGCGCGGCAGCGCCGGCGCGGCACAGGCGGCACTGCCGTCGTCCTCCGCCGCACCGCAAGCCGCCGGCTTCATTCCCGCCGCTTCGAGGATCAGCCCGGCGACCTCGCGGGGATTCTTGGCGATCGAAGGCAACACGATCGTCTTCGCCTTCATCCGCGCCGCATAGAAGCGCTGCAACCCCGTCGGCAGCGCCGCATCCCCCGACGCGACGGCGTAGAAGCTCGGCTTCTTGGCCAAGGCCGCGGCATCGATCGGCGCGACGGCGGCCATCTGCGGGACGGCTCCGGCCGGTACCGAAAACCGTGCCGCCAGCGCATTGAAATCCTCGCCCGCCTCGGGCGCCGAGGCGGCCAGGTAGACCAGCGCCGTGACCCGGCGATCGCTGCCGATCGCGCGCAGAGCCGCGCCGTTCCAGCCGGCGCCGACCAGAATCGAGGGACCGTCTTCCAAGGCCCATCGAGTCTCGTCGGTGCCTGTGTCGGGCGACGGCGGCAACAGCTCGA
>JAYSFH010000608.1:0-2777 GCA_041913405.1 Dongia sp.
CTCGACGGCGCGCTGCGCCAGTTGCGCGGCCTGGTCGAGCAGTCGATCGCGGCCATCCCCGACTGTGCCGGCGCCGCGGTGCTGAAGGCGCATATCCTCTCGGAGTCGGGACGCCTCCTGCCGAAGGGGTTGTCGCAACGCGCGGCCTGAGCGAAGCCGGATCGTCGCCCTCGGAAGCCGGCGCGGGCTTCCTGGCGCGCTTGCGCGCCTGGCGCGACCGGCGGCTCGGCGACGCGCAGTTTCGGCGCTGGGCAGCCGCCTTTCCACTGACCCGGCCGATCGCCCGACGCGAAGCCCGCGCCTTGTTCGACATATGCGCCGGCTTTGTCTACTCGCAGATCCTAGCCGCCTGCGTCGAACTCGATCTCTTCGCACGGCTGGCAGCCGGCCCCCGCACCGCGCGCGCGCTCGCGCCATGCCTCGGTCTTTCCGAACCGGCGGCGCAGCGCCTGCTCCTCGGAGCGGCGGCGCTTCGGCTCGCCGAACAGCGCGGCAGCGACGCCGACGGTGCGCCGCTCTTCGGGCTGGGTTCGCTGGGTGCGGCGCTGCTCGACAATCCCGGGCTCGTCGCCATGATTCGTCATCACCGGCTGCTCTATGCCGATCTCGCCGAGCCGGTCGCCTTGCTGCGCGGCGCGCGGGAGACCGGCCTCGCGCGGTATTGGCGCTATCGCGACGGAACGGAGCCGAGCGCACCATCCGCCGAAGCGGTCGTCGACTACAGCGGCTTGATGGCAGCCTCGCTGGCGCTGATCGCCGACGACATCCTCGATGCCTATCCGGTGGCGCGCCATCAATGCTTGCTCGATATCGGCGGCGGCAGCGGCGGTTTCCTGCTCGCGGCCGCAGCACGTGCGCCCGGGCTTCGACTGAAGCTGTTCGATCTCCCCGCGGTGGCGGCGCTCGCGGAGTCGCGCCTGGTGGCGGCGGGGCTGCAGCGCCGCGCCGAAGTTGCCGGCGGCGATTTCCTCCACGATTCGCTGCCCCGCGGCGCCGACCTCATCAGCCTGGTGCGCGTGATCCACGACCACGACGACGCGTTCGCGCTGCGACTTCTCGCGAAGGCGCGGGCTGCATTGGCGCCCGGTGGCACCTTGTTGCTGGCCGAGCCGATGGCCGGAGTCGGAGGCGCGGTCCCGATGGGGGACGCCTATTTCGGCTTCTATCTTCTCGCCATGGGGCAGGGGCGGCCGCGCCGTCCCGATGAACTGGTCCAACTGCTGCGCAGCGCGGGATTCCGCCGGATCCGCGCCCATCGCACGCGCCAGCCCCTGCTGAGCGGCCTCATGACCGCCACAGCATCGAATGAAAAAGTGTCGAATTAAATTGACACAGCAGATTGTAAATATATAGTTACAGAGAAACTTGAGCCTGAAAAAGGCCCACCCGCCAATGGAGCGCGGTGATACGCATGCGAACCACGGCCGTCGTCCTTCATGAGCCCCACCGCCTGGCCTTGTGCCAGGTCGGTCTGATGCCGCCCGGTGCCGGCGACGTCGTCGTCGACATGGAGTGGAGCGGGATCAGCACCGGGACCGAGAAGCTGCTCTGGACCGGTCGCATGCCGAGCTTCCCTGGAATGGGTTACCCGCTGGTGCCGGGCTATGAATCCGTGGGCCGCGTGCGCGCCTGCGGCGAAGGTGCGGCGATCCCGCTCGGCGCGCGCGTCTTCGTGCCCGGCGCGCAATGCTATAAGGATGTGCGCGGCCTGTTCGGCGGCGCGGCCTCGACCGTCGTCGTGCCGGCGGCCCGCGTCTTCAACGTTCCGGAATCGATCGGCGACCAGGCCATCCTGCTCGCCCTCGCAGCGACGGCCCAGCACGCCCTTGGCGCTCAAGGTCTACCTTCCCCCGATCTTGTGGTCGGCCACGGCGTGCTGGGTCGCTTGATTGCGCGCCTGGCGGTGATCGCCGGCGGCACGCCGACGGTCTGGGAGCGCAACCCGCAGCGGCGCGCCGAGGATGAGGGCTATGCGGTGATCGATCCCGACTCCGATCGCCGCCGCGATTATCGCTCGATCATCGATGTCAGCGGCGATCCCACGATCCTCGATCGCCTGATCGCGCGGCTCGTGCCGCGGGGCGAGATCGTCCTCGCCGGCTTCTACAGCGAGCCGCTGAGCTTCTCCTTCCCGCCCGCCTTCATGCGCGAGGCGCGCATCCGCGTCGCCGCGGAATGGGCGCCCGAGGACATGGCCACGGTGCGCGACCATGTCGAGGCGGGCCGGCTCTCGCTCGACGAGCTCATCACCCACCGCCGCAGCGCGGACCAGGCGGAAGACGCCTACCGCACCGCATTCGACGATCCCGCCTGCCTGAAGATGGTTTTGAACTGGAGGCTAGCGTCATGAACTCGATCGCCCCGAACAACGGCAGCCATCAGAGCGGCGGCATGCATGAGCAGCTGCGGGCCGAGGCGGCGCAGGAGCCGGATCCGGTCGAGACCGGCCCGGCCGCGAAGAAGACGCAGATCATCGCGATCTACGGCAAGGGCGGAATCGGCAAGAGCTTCACCCTCGCCAACCTCTCCTACATGATGGCGCAGACCGGCAAGCGCGTGCTGCTGATCGGCTGCGATCCGAAGAGCGACACGACCTCGCTGCTGTTTGGCGGCCGGGCCTGCCCGACCATCATCGAGACCTCTTCGAAGCGCAAGGCGGCCGGCGACCAGGTCGCCATCGGCGACGTCTGCTTCAAGCGCGACGGCGTCTTCGCCATGGAGCTCGGCGGGCCGGAAGTCGGCCGCGGCTGCGGCGGACGCGGCATCATCCACGGCTT
>JAYSFH010000609.1:0-2765 GCA_041913405.1 Dongia sp.
GAGGGCTTCCTCGACCTGAAGATCCCCTGCTACCAGCGCCGCCTGATCACCCGCGGCTTGGCGCTGGGACCGGCGCTCATCGGCGTGCTCTGGCTCGGCGAAGGCTCGGTCGGAAAATTGCTGGTGCTGAGCCAGGTGGTGCTGACGGTGCAGCTTCCCTTCGCGCTCTGGCCGCTGATCCGCTTCACCGGCAACCGCGACCTCATGGGCGTCTTTGCCAGCGGCCCGCTCATGAAGACGCTGGCCTGGGCAATCTTCGCGGTGATCGCAGCGGCAAATTCCTGGCTGCTCTGGGGCCTCTTCACCGGTTAGCGCAGAGGGGCCGAGTTGACGCCCGCGCTGTCAGCGCGACGCCAATCGTGATATAGTCAATCTTCCTAATTCCGCTTGTCTGCCGAATTCCCGAAAAGGCGGAAATGCGCTGCGCGTTGGCGCGCGCTGTTTGAAATCGTAAACCTTGAGATCGACGCAGCGCCCTCGGCGCGGCGCTACGATTTCGTGCGACCCGTACCGGACCCGGACGGGCGTCCAACACAGACCGGACGCAGACAGATGCGCATTCCAGGCGGACACAGACGGAACGTCCAACGCAGACCGGACGCAGACGGATGGCGCATTTCTGACGGCCACGCGGATCGCCCAACCCGGACTGGACACGGACAGAATTGAGTTTCTCGCCCGGCCGCGTTGTGCAGTTTAGCGTTTCGCGGCAAAGGGTTGGGCAAGCCCGTCTGTGACCCACCCGAGCCCAGCCGTCCGTGTTGGAAGCCGTCCGTGTTGAGACCGGCTCCGGTGGCTGTCAGACCAACCCCTTCCACACGCCGGCTTCGGTCCAACCGAGCGCCTTGAACTCCTCGGCGCGGAGCGGCGCTTCGTCACTCATGAAGAACTCGTCCAGCTGCGGCGGCGGAACGGCGGTGCCGGCCAGCATGGCATGGGCCTGCCCGCGGTGGTGGATCTGGTGCTGGAAGAGATGCAGCAGCACCTTGTCGGTGCGGTCGGCCTGTATCCGCGCCTGGCGGTGGATGCGGGTCTCCGCGGCGAGCGCTGCATCGGTCAGCCGGTCGCAGAAAGCCACCAGCCGGCGATCGACTTCCGCCTGCGCGGGTAGCAGCGCCGCCATGGTCGGGCAGGGCGTCTCGTGGTCGAAGGCCTTCGGCCCCAGCGTGCCGCCTTCCAGCGCATCGACATAAAACCAGTCCACCGTGAGATTGTGGTTGAGCGTCTCCATCAGGCTCGGGAAGAAGCTGACGCGCTCGGCCCGGAACTCGGCATTGCTCAGCCTGGCGCAGGCGCCGAGCAGGCGGTGATTGGCCCAGGCATTGTTGCAGGCCATGGCGCGGAAATAGGCGGCGGCGTTGCTCATCTTTCCTCCCGTTCGATCGCCATGCCGGAGGGCAGCATGGTGAAGCCGATGTCGTCCGCCGTGCCGGTGCGGTGGCGCAGCACGGCATTGATACGCTCGATCCCGCCCGGATCGGCAGCGGCGGCGACCGGCCAGATTCGTCCGGCCGACGCCAGCGCGATGATCTGCGACACCAGTGCATCGACCGCATGGCCTTGCGCCGCGAGTGCGATCGGCGCCGCCGGACCCTTATCGAGCAAGGCCAGGATCGCCTGGGCGGCCGGATGGCTGAAGGGAATGCTGGCATCCTGCGGATGGGCCAGCATGAACGGGGTGCCGCAGATCTGCGCGCGTGCCGCCGCTGCATCCAGCGGCGCGACATCGCGGCCGAACACGTCGCGGCGAAAGCGTTTCATCAGCAGATAGTCGCGCAACAGCTCGCGGAGATCTGGGTTCACCGCGGCCGCCACCAGCTCGCGCGCGGGCCGCTCCAGGGTAAAGGCATCCACATTCTCGCGGATCGTCGCCGAGCCGATCGGGGCGAGGCCGATGCCGGCAACCGCCTCCCGCAATTCGGTGACATAGATCGGCTTCCAGGCCGGCGGCAGGAATTGGTGAACGAAATAGCTCGGCGGCAGCTTGCGGCGCAGCTCCTCCCATTCGCGACCCATGGCGCCCGACTGCAGCACCTCGGCGCCGAGACTCCGCAGAGCCGCGATCACGCGATCGGCGCCGTCCAATCGCGCGACGCTGTCGCCGCTGCCGCCGGCGGTCAGGGTTCGCAGCAGATGCTGCAGCGGCATGTCGCCGGCCCAGCCGGGCAGGCAGTCATAGCTCAGGTAGAGCAGGCCGCCCGGTTTCAGATGCCGCTCGACGAAGCGGAGGAGGTCGGCCTGCGCCGCTGCATCGATCCAGGTGAAGACGCCGTGCGCGACGATCATGTCGAAACGCGGCAGATCGAGCTTCGCCGCGGCGGCGAAGTCGAGCGCATGGAAGTGCGCATTGGCGATATCGGCCTCGCGGCAGAGCCGCTTGGCAAAGTCGATATGCTGCGGCATCAGGTCGATGCCGTGGAACTGGTTTGCGGGATGCGCCGCGGCGAGCAGCGCCGGCGTAACACCATGCCCGCAGCCGAGCTCGCACCAGGCGAAGCCGCCGTTGCGCGGCGGCGGCTGGAAGCCGCAGATCAGCGCGGTGAAGTCCAGCCAGGCCGGACTGAGCTCGAGCACGAAGCGTCGCGCATAGGGGACATCGGTGACGTAACGCGCGGAGTCCATGCTGGGAATTATAGATGGGCGCCCGGTCCGGACAAGCGGAGCGATCTAAGGCCCGGTGCAGCTCCAGGCCTGCACTGTGCACTGCGTGCCGCCATCCTGCTGGCAGGCGGCGAGGGCGCCGCCTTCTGCCTGTCCCTGGTTAT
>JAYSFH010000610.1:0-2764 GCA_041913405.1 Dongia sp.
GAGGTCGGCGTCGATGTGCCCAATGCCTCGCTGATGGTGATCGAACATGCCGAGCGCATGGGGTTGTCGCAGTTGCACCAGTTGCGCGGCCGCGTCGGCCGCGGCGCTGCCGAGAGCGCCTGCGTGCTGCTCTACCAAGGGCCGCTGTCGCCGATGGCGAAAGAACGCCTGAAGGTGATTTACGAAAACACCGACGGTATCGAGATTGCGCGCCAGGATCTGCTCCCTTGCCTTCAGCGCAACGACGGCGAGATGCTCGCTCGGTCCGGCGTTGCAGATCGACAGGTAATGCTTGATCCGCTCCATGCGCGACAGCAGGGCGCGATCCTGGCAAGCGATCCAGCCGACCCGCAGTCCCGGCAATCCATAGGCTTTCGACATCACGTTGAGCGAGACCCCGCGCTCATAGACCTCGGCGGCCTGGGGCAGTTGCAGGTCCGGGCGCCGTTCCAGCCCGCGATAGACCTCGTCTGAGAAGAGGTAGATGCCGCGGTCGCGGCACAGCTTCACCACGGCATCCAGGGTCGCGCGGTCGATCACCTTCCCCGTGGGATTGTGCGGGAAGTTGATCAGGACCAGCTTGGTGTAGGGCTTCAGCGCGACGTGCAGCTCGTCGATGTCGAGCGTCCAGTTCTCGCGCTCGCGCAGGGCCACGCCCGTGGTGGCGCAGATCGAGAGCGGCAGGGTCTCGCTGGACTGGTAGTTGGGGGTGACAATGACCGCATGCGAGTCCTTGTCCAGCAAGGCATGCATCGCACAGAAGATGCCTTCTTCGGCGCCGGCGAAGGCCAGCACGTCCTCCGGCTGAAGGCCGGCGTAAGTTCCGGCGATGGCGGCGCGCAGCGGCGGCGTGCCCATGGTCTCGATATAGCCGAGGCGCAGCTGGTCGAAGGCGGCGCGGTCTTCCGGCGAGGCGAGCGCCAGCAGCTCGGCGATCGACATCGATTCCATGTCCGACGCGGTCATATGATAGCGCGCCGAGAATTCCCACTTCGAGAGATAGGTCTCGAGCCTGAAGTCGGGCAGCATGGTCATTTGCGTTTCCCCCTTCGTCCCTGCGCCTCTAACACGCTCTTCGGCGCACGTGCTTGCCGCAGCAGCAGATAGACCGTGGTGCGCGAGAGATCGAGCGCCGCCGCGATGT
Organism: Dongia sp.; assembly: GCA_041913405.1. Lineage (GTDB taxonomy): Bacteria > Pseudomonadota > Alphaproteobacteria > Dongiales > Dongiaceae > Dongia. Next base: position 1,145 of record JAYSFH010000610.1, read on the forward strand.
GATCGACCGCCCGCCGGGTCTGGAAGGCGCCGCTCTTATCCAGGAACCCGACCAGCGCGATGCGCCCGGCCTGGTCGAGCGAGGCCATGCTGAGATTGTGCCGCTTCAGGTAATCGGCGATCTGCAAGTTGATCTGCTCGCGGATGTCCTGGCGGAACATCCAGTCCGGCCGGCTCTCGCTGGTCGCGCCGAAGCTTTGCAGCAGCCTGGCGGCGATGTCGAATTGCGACACGTCGAGATTGATGCAGAGCAGGAAGCGCGGAATCCCCATCCGGTCGCGCAAGATGGCGCTGATCGATTTCAGCCGCGCGCCTTTCGGGCTGGCTTTCTCATAGGGGCCGGCCACGCTTTCTTCGATCAACTCCGGATCGATGTCGTCGAGATCGGAGGGCTCGCCCGGCTTGCGCCCTGAGAACGGGTTCCAGATCTTGGCGATCTTTCCCGTCGCAAGGTCGTGCAGCACGATCTCGGCATGAGGATGCAGCAGCTGGACAATGGTCTCGGCGATCGCGTCGACCACCGGTCCCACCGGCATCACATGGCTCGGGAGCTCGATCAGTCGGCTGGGCTGGGCTGTCTTCATCCGTACAGTTTGTACGTGCCGGACAATTTGTCAATATTCGCCTGGGCGATTGCCAAGGGATTGGAAATGCAGCATCTTTCAGCCCGACAGCGGAGAGGTGAGGCGGTGCGTTTGCGCGTTCTGGGCGGATTTCTGTGTCTCTTGTTGCTGGGTGCGCCCGCCGCCCTGGCACAGCAGGCCAAGTTCAACCCGACCCAATGCGATGGCCGGACCGCGCAGGACTGCAACGACCTCATGGGTTCGTTCAACCTGCCGCCCGAGGAGCGCCAGAAGGTGCTGCTGACCCGCGCGACGGCGCTGTTACAGCAGCACGATCTCACCGGCTCGATCGCCGAATACCGCGAGATGACGGTGATCGACCCGCACAGCCTGATCGCCTACAGCACCCTCGGCTTCCTGGAGAGCATCGGCGAGCAGTGGAAGGAAGCCGCTGTCGACCTCAAGCGCGCCACCGAGATCGCGCCGGACCAGGATCGCCTCCACGCGATGCTCGCGGTCGCGTTGGCCAAGAGCGGCGATTGCGCCGCCGCCCAGGCTTCGATCGCAGCAGCCAGGGCAAAGACCAAGGACGCCGCGACGCTCACCGCCGCCGAGCAGACGGTCAGTGAGACCTGCCGTTAGCTACATCCGTTCCGGGGTCGCGATTCCCAGCAGTTCCAGGCAGAGCTCCAGCTCCTTCAGCACCAGCTCGGCGATCGCCAGGCGAGAACGCCGGATTCCGGTGTCGGTCTCGCTGAGGATGTGGAAGTTGGCGTAGTAGGCGCTGAAGGTCTGCGCCAGGGTGAAGGCGAAGTCGGCGATCTTGTTGGGCGCCAAGTCGGCATAGGCCGCCTCGATCGCGTCGGGCAGCTGTCCCAAGGCCAGCAGCAGGTCGCGCTCGCCCGGCTCCGGCGGCAGGATGGTGCCCGGGGCGTCGTTCTGCTCCCGCGCCTTGCGGAGCAGGGATTTCACGCGGACCGCGGCGTAGAGCAGGTAGGGGCCGGTCTTGCCCTCGAAGCTCGAGAAGCGATCGAGGTCGAAGACGTAGTTGGCGATCG
>JAYSFH010000611.1:0-2762 GCA_041913405.1 Dongia sp.
GGCAGCGACAACGGCAACAACACCGCTGACGTCATCAAGGTCGGCTACATGGCGCCCGGCCAGAACAGCCCGACCAACTGGCAGAATGCGACCGGCCTCAACAGCTACTACTGGGACAACGGCGAGCATCTGGTCAGCACCAACATCGCGACGACCCAATACCGCGACACCTTCACCCTCGCTTCGGCGACCACGCTGGTCTTTTTCATGATCGACGGCTACCTGCCCGACAACGCCGGCGGCATCGCGCTCAACATCAACGCGGTCAACACCGTGCCCATCCCCGCCGCGCTGCCGCTGTTCCTGACCGCGGTCGCCGGTCTCGGCTTCATGGCCCGGCGGCGCAAGGCGGCAACCGCCTGACTCATACGGTCGCCGGGATACGGGAGCGTCTATTTCCCTGCCGGGAAATGCTCCACATGGGTCTCGGCGGTGCGGCCGAAATAGACCACGCGGCGGCCGGGGATCGAGACCAGATAGCCGAGGCAACCGGCGGCCATGACGAGGTCGCAGAACTGCGGATAGGTGACGGCGCCGAGCTGTGCCTGCTTGACGGCGGCCGCGACGGCGGCGGCGTCGAATCCCGCCGCGACCGGCATCTCATGGCGCGCTGCCGCGATCTCGACCACCGCGCCGTCCGGCAGGTAGTAGCGCTTGGCGGCGGCGCGTAGGTCGCAGTAGTAGCCCTCGATCCCCGCCGCCGCGAGCATGCCGAGCTGCTGCGGGAATTGGAGGCTGCCGTCCTCCGAGCCTTTCGAGCAGGCCTCGGCGACGGAACGGGCATGGGCCAGGTGGGCGATTGCGTTCATGACTTCCCTGTCAGTCGATGGGCATGGCGGTGAGGCCACGCGCGGCGACGATGCCGCGCAAGGTTTCGGCGAGCCGCGCGCGTTCGTTGGCCGAAAGCGCGCCGAAAAACTCGGCGTCGTTGCGGTCGGCAAGCGCCGCCAGCTCCGGCACCAGCCGCCGCCCCAACGCCGTCAGCACCAGAAGCTGGGCGCGGCCGTCGCCGCCGGGATCGGCGCGGCGCAGCAGCAGGCCCTTGGCGACGAGCTTGTCGGCCAGCTTGGTCACGGCGCCCCGCGTCATGCCGAGGATCTCGGCCGCGCGGCTCGGCGCCGCACCCTCGCCGTCATAGAGCGCGCGCATCAGCGCCCATTCCGCCACCGCCACGCCCTTGGCCTCGACCTTGCGGGCGAAAGCCTGCGAGACCGCGTTGGAGACGAAGCGCAACCAGAAGCCGAGATGGTCGCCGAGATCCGAGACCGCCGAGCCGTGGATTTTAGTTTCCATGGAAACTATTTAGCGCGGAACTGGTTTCCTGGTCAACGATGGTCCTCGCCGGTCTTGGCGGAGGAGACCTTGATCTCCGGCCATCGCTAGCTTACAATTAGGTGTGATAAGTGGCTATCTTTGGCGGCAGTGTATGGCCGGCAAAGGACCGTCTCTGCGTCGATCGCTTGCGGCGATGGCCGCCCTCCGCCCCCTACGCAGACAGGACGCAGACACGGCTTCGGGCCGCGGATCCAGGCCGCGTCCCCGTCTGCTTTGCCGGCGCTCGCCGGCCCGGGTCCCGCGTCCGGGTCGGCCTTCGCCGTAACAGATTGCTTGGAAAGGATTTGCCATACCGACAACCCGGACAGAACCCGGACGGAATCGCGTTTCAAGTCGGCCCCTGCGGCCCGCCCGACGCAGACCGGACGCAGACAAGAACCGTTTTTTACCGCGGCGCCGGACATTGTTAACCCGACGCGAACAGCCCATCTTGCCGTCCTGCCCTGGCGCCGGGGCAGTGCCGGGGGCACTTTCCGGACGAGCCTGATTGAACCGGCATGAACGAAGATGAGGATGACGCGATGAGCACGAATCTGGCTGAAGTTGAAACCGGGACCGAGCGCCGCGTCGTCGCGGTGATCCGCGGCGTGCCGACCAGTGACGGCGCCGGGGTGAAGCTCACCCGCGTGATCGGCCAGCGCGCCCTGCCCGACCTCGATCCCTTCCTGATGCTGGACGAGTTCGGCTCCGAGAAGGGCGCCGACTATATCGGCGGCTTCCCCGACCATCCGCATCGCGGCTTCGAGACCGTGACCTATATGCTCGACGGCCGGATGCGGCATTGGGACAACAAGGGCAATTCCGGCCTGCTGGTCCCGGGCTCGGTGCAATGGATGACCGCCGGCAGCGGCCTGGTGCATTCGGAAATGCCGGAGCAGGAGGACGGGCTGATGCGCGGCTTCCAGCTCTGGATCAACCTGCCGGCCAAGGACAAGATGTGCGCGCCGCGCTACCAGGAATACGCGCCGGACCATATCCCGGTCGCCCAGCCTTCGCCCGGCGTCTCGGTGAAGGTGATCGCCGGTGAAGTCGCCGGGGTTAACGGTCCGATCGGCGGCATCGCCACCGACCCCACCTATCTCGACATCTCCCTGGAGAAGGGCGCCCGCTTCACGCACCGCCTGCCGAAGGAACACAACGCCTTCGCCTATATGTTTGAGGGCGCCGGGATGATCGGTGTCAAAGAGGTGGAGAAGCAGCAGCTCGCCGTGCTGTCGCAAGGCGAAGTCTTCAGCGTCACCGCCGACGAGACACCGGCGCGGCTGATCCTGGTCGCCGGCAAGCCATTGCGCGAGCCGGTGGTGAAATACGGTCCCTTCGTCATGAACACTGCCGAGGAGATCCACCAGGCGGTCGCGGATTATCAGGCCGGCCGGTTGTAGACCGGCTCTTATCTCTTGATCGTCATGGTCCGCGAAGGCGGACCA
>JAYSFH010000612.1:0-2760 GCA_041913405.1 Dongia sp.
CGATCTGGTTCAATCGATATCAGCGTTGGAAACTGTGAGTTGGATCATGAAGTGCATCTTTGGCGAGGCCCAGAACGCCCATGCCCCGGTCCGCTATATGCGGTACGGCCGGATCGGCGAGTTCCCGGAGACTCCAGAACGGGTGACCCGGCTGCTGGACGGCGTCAACCGTGCCGGCCTGGAGATCGCGGCGCCGCGGGCCTTCCCGCTGCCGCACCTCGCCGCCGTGCATTCGCAGCGCTACCTCGACTTCCTCGAGCACGGCCATGCGCAGTGGATGAAAGTGCCGGATGCCTATCCGGAGATGATGCCGAGCATACGGCCGTTGGAGCGCCCCGCGGGCTATCCGGACAACATCCTCGGTCGGGCCGGCTGGCACATCATGGATTTCTCCTCGGCGATCACCGCCGAGACCTGGCAGTCGGTCAGGACCTCCGCCTTCTCCGCGCTGACCGCCGCCGACCTGGTGCTGAACGGCGCGCGCGCCGCCTACGCGCTCTGCCGCCCGCCGGGACACCACGCCTATCCTGAGCGCGCCGGCGGCTTCTGCTATCTCAACAACGCGGCGATCGTCGCGCAGCATCTGCGGCAGAAGCATGCCAAGGTCGCGATCCTGGACATCGACGTGCACCATGGCAACGGCACACAGGAGATCTTCTACGCGCGCCCCGACGTGCTCACCGTCTCGATCCACGGCGATCCCGCCCACTACTATCCGTTCTTCTACGGCTATGGCGACCAGCGGGGCCAAGGCGACGGCGAAGGCTTCAACCTCAACCTGCCGGTGCCGGTGAAGAGCAAGGACGATGTCTGGCAGCAGGCGCTGGGCGTGTCCTTGCAGCGGATCGCGGATTTCGCGCCCGGCGCGCTGGTGCTGGCGCTCGGCCTCGATGCGCACGAAGCCGATCCGCTGGCCGGCGGCGCGGTCACGACCGAAGGCTTCACCCAGATGGCGCGGATGATCGCCGGTCTGAAGCTGCCGACGGTGATCACGCAGGAGGGCGGCTATCTGACGCCGCAGCTCGGCGGCAATCTCGCCGCCTTCCTCTCCGGCTTTCAGCAGGGCTGAAAACAAAAGCGCGCCCGAAAGGGCGCGCTTTCAAACTCGTCGATGTCGTCCGGGTCAGACGAGGATGTTCAGGCGGCGCTCTCCGGCATCGCTGGAGCTCGAGGAACCCTGGCCCTGGTTGACCGTCTCGGTCTTCTTCAGATCGACTTCTTCGGCCTGACGGTCGTTCTCGCGCTGAGTCTGCGCGGCCGACGAAGAAGCCGACGCTTGCTGCTGTCCGGCAACCCGGGCGCCTTCAAAGGCCGCCGCGACGCCGGTCACTCCCGAGATGTTCATCATCAATCTCCTGACCTCGATTGGGTCCTGCCCAGAATCTGAGCATTCCGAACGCAACCCGCAAGTTCTTTCGTCTGCGAGTTTAATAGAATTTTAGGTAATTTCCTGCCTCTCCGCCGCCCCGAACGCTCGAGCGCTTGTGGATAACTGATTGGAAAAACGCGATTTTTGCCCATGCATCGGGATCGCAGCCCGGTTGCGACAGCGGCGTTTGCCGGTCGGTAGCCTGCGGCATAAGGTGCCCGAACCTCACCTTTATATGCAGTCCGATTCCCATGCCTGAAGGCGCCAGCCCCGAGAGTCGCGGCCGATCCGCCGCCCCCAGCGGCGCCGTGCTGAGCGGGATCGCCTGTGCCGTGGCCGCCTTCGCGATCTTCGCGCTGCATGACGCGGCGATCAAATGGGTGGTGATGGCGGACTACTCGCCCTGGCAGGTGCTGTTCATCCGCAGCGTCGTCATCCTGGTGATCTGCCTCGCCGTCGGGCGCAGGCGCGTGGTGATCCAGACCCTGCGCTCGCCGATCCGCAACGCCCTGCTCGCCCGCGCCATCGGCTTGCTGCTGGCCTGGCTCTGCTTCTACACCGCGGCCGGCAAGCTGCAGCTCGCCGAGCTGATGACGATCTACTTCGCCTCGCCGCTGCTGGTCGCGGTGCTGGCCGTGCCGCTGCTGCGCGAGACGGTCACCCGAATGCGCTGGATCAGCATCCTGATCGGCTTCGGCGGCGTGCTGATCGCCTGCCGCCCGGGCGATCTCAGCCATGCCGGCGCGATCGGCCTGGCGCTGCTGGCCGCCGTGCTCTGGGCGGGATCCATGATCCTGATCCGGCAGATTGCGACCAAGGAGCCGACCCTGGTGCAGATGCTGACCTCCGGCTTCTCCTTCGTGCTGATGACCGGCGCCGTCATTCCGTTCAAATGGGTGACGCCCGGCCTCATGGACCTCACCTTCATGATCGGCATCGGCGTGCTCGGCGCGCTGGCGCAATACCTGCTGATCGAAGGCATCCGCCGCGCACCCGCCTCGGTGGTCTCGCCGCTGGAGTTCACCGCGCTGGTCTGGTCCTTCGTGCTCGGCTACTGGATCTGGGCCGACATGCCCGGGCTCAACGTCTTCGCCGGCGCCGTGCTCATCATGGTGAGCGGCGCCGTCATCGTGATCGAGGAATGGCGCAAGGCACGAGCGGTGCCGGCCGAAGCGCCGGCCGAATAGCACTCAGAGATCGCGCGCGACCCGGAAGCCGTAGACGGTGACCCGCGCGGCGGGCCCCGCATAGACGCGCGCCGCCGAACGCGAGAGATAGGGATTGCTGCCCCAACTGCCGCCGCGCAAGGCGCGCTGCTGGCAGCCGGCGATATCGACCGCGCTGCCGTCCGTCGGCGCCGAGGCATAGCCGTCGAAGTAGCAGTCGGCGAC
>JAYSFH010000613.1:0-2759 GCA_041913405.1 Dongia sp.
GTGGTGGACGACCGCGGCCAGACCTCGGTGCCGGGCGTGTTCGCGGCCGGCGACTGCACCACCGTGCCCTTCAAGCAGATCGTGATCGCCATGGGCCAGGGCTCGACCGCGGGCCTCGCCGCCTTCGATCACCTGATCCGCCACTCGGCGCCCGCCGCGCAGGCGGAAGCCAAGGTGGCTTGAAAGCCGGATGCCGGGGCGCGGTTGCGTCCCGGCGTTTCCCTTTCCCGTCCGCGCGTCTTCCGCTATGACCCTGCCCGGGCATGACTGAAGCGAGCGCGACTCCAATGACCGCCATACCGAGCACCGGCGAAATCTCCGCCGCGATTCAGGGCCGCCTGGGCGTGATCACCCTCGATCGGCCGAAAGCGCTGAATGCGCTCAGCCTCGGCATGGTCGAGACGCTGGAGACCGTGCTCGATTCCTGGGCGGGGGATCCGGCGGTGGACGCCGTGCTGATCCGGAGCAGTTCCGAGCGCGCCTTCTGCTCCGGCGGCGACGTGCGCGCGATCGGCATCCTGCCCGATCCCGCCGCGCGGGTGGAACTCGGCCGCCGCTTCTTTGCGACCGAATATCGCGTCAACCACCGCATCAACACCTTCAAGAAGCCGTTCATCGCCCTGCTGAGTGGCGTCGCCATGGGCGGCGGGCTCGGGCTTTCGGTGCATGGCTCGCACCGCGTGGCCAGCGAGACCCTGCGCATGGCGATGCCGGAAACCGTGCTCGGCCTCTTCCCCGACGTGGGCGGGGCCTGGTTCCTCAATCGCTGCCCGGGCGCGATCGGGCGCTATCTCGCGCTGACCGGCCAGCATATCGGCACGGCCGACGCGCTCATCGCCGGCCTCGCCACGCATCACGTGCCGGCGGCGGCCTTCGAGACACTGATGGCCGCTCTGGCCGCCGCGCCGGCCCTCGACCATGCGGCGGTGGATGCGATCATTGCCGCGCATGAGGCCGAGGCCGGAACCGGTACGCTGGCCGCGCGCCAGGCCGAGATCGACCGGCTGTTCTCCGGGGGTGATCTGGACGCGGTGGTCGCCGCCGTCGACCGGGCGGCATCCGGCGCCGAATGGATCGAAGAGGCGCGGGCGGTCCTGCACCACGCATCGCCCACCAGCCTGCGCGCCACCTGGCGCCGCATGGTCGATGCGCGCGGCCAGGACATCGCCCGCGTGCTCAAGGACGACTACCGCATGGCGGTGCGGATCGTCGCCGGGCACGACTTTCCGGAAGGGGTGCGCGCGATCTTCGTGGACAAGGACCGCAATCCGCGCTGGCATCCGGCGACCCTCGCTGCGGTCGCCGCGACCGACATCGACGCGTTGCTCGCGCCGCTGCCCGAGGGCGAGCTGGAACTCAGCTGAGTTCGGCGATCACCTGGTCGGTGCTGCGCTGGCGGCAATAGCCCTTGATCGCGCGGAGCGAGAAGTCGTGGCGCTCCTGGGTATAGGTGGCGCAGGCATCGGTGACCTGCGTCACCAGATAGCCGAGGTCGCAGGCATCGCGGATCGCGCTCTCGACGCATTGGTCGGTGACGATGCCGGAGAGTATCAGCTGCTTCACCCCGAGCTGCCGCAGGATGTAGTCGATATGGGTGGAGACGAAGACGCTGCTGGAGGTCTTCGGCAGCCAGATCTCGTCGCCCTGCGGCGCCAGTTCGTCGATCACCTTGCCGTCCCAGGAGCCCTTCGGCACGTGGAAGCCGGTGATCTTGTAGTCGAGGCTGCGGTCGCGGCCGTCCAGGGTCAGGCTCTCGATCGTGGTGTACATGACCTCGACCTTGGCGGCGCGGGCGGCTTTCTGGAGCCGCTGCATATTGGGGACCACGCGGGTTTCCAGCTGCTGGAAGTACCAGCCGCATTTCTGCTCGAACTCGTCCTTCGGCATTTCCTTGAACTCGGCGCCGTTGCGCCTGGCGGCGAAATTCTGCACGTCGATGAAGAGTAAAGCCGCCTGTGCAGGGACGATCGGGACTTCGCGGGAAAGGGTCTCGGCGGTCATCATTTTCACTCGCTGTTACAACGAACTCCGTCATCCCGGCGCCTAGCGCCGGGATGACGGCGCAAAACTATGCACCCAGCGGATAAATCCGCCGCGCATTCTCATAGGCCACCAGGCGGATGAGCTCCTCGGCGTCCTTGAGCGAGCAGAAATCCTCCCCCAGCCAGCGATCCAGCACTTGCTGCAAACCGCGGCGGAACAGCAGGGCGCCGAGATAGTAGAGCTCGCTCAGGCCGAAGGCGTCGCTGCTGTAGAGGAATTTCGAGAACTTCCCCATCTCCAAGGCTTCACCAAGAATGTCGCGCGACATCGGCGCGGCATAGTTCAGGATCACGCCGACGTCGTAATAGACGTTCTGGAAGACTTCCGAGAGCCAGGCCGCCTCGCGCTGGAACGGGTAGTTGTGGAGGAGGGTGATCGGCACCTCCCACTTCTCCATGGCGGCGATGAAGTCGGTGAAATGCGTCGGATCACAGGCATGCATGTAGACGTCGGGATCGCCGAAGCCGACATGGACTTGCATCGGGAATTTGCGCTGCCGGCAGAGCTCGCCGCCGAGCCATAGCCCATGCCGCACGATGGTCGGGTCTTCCAGCCGCCACTTGCCGGCGAAGGAAGCGGCCGCGAACCAGCGATCGGCGGCGTCAACGACCTCGGCCTCGGACGGCGCGGTCTGGTCGATCTTGAAGGTGCAGCGATAGGCGACGATGGTCTTCAACCCGACAGCGCCTTGCGCGCGTTCGGCCAGCCGCTCGGCG
>JAYSFH010000614.1:0-2755 GCA_041913405.1 Dongia sp.
CTTGCCGAAATCGCGGCTCGAACCGCCTTCAATCATGTAGCTGGCCAGGGTCCAGGGCGCTCCCGAGAAGCCGATGAGACTGGTTGCAGGAGGCAGCGCCACCCGCAGCCGGCGCAGCGTCTCGTAGACGGGCTGCAACGCGTCGGTCATCCGCGCGACGTCAAGGCCGGCCAGTTCGCTCGCATCGACGATCGGTTGCAGCCGGGGCCCTGCTCCCTCCTCGAACCACACGCGCTGGCCGAGACCGTATGGCACCACCAGAATGTCAGAAAACAGAATCGCCGCATCAAACCCGAAGCGCCGGATCGGCTGCAGCGTCGCCTCGACCGCCAGGTCCGGCGTCAGGCAGAAATCCAAGAATCCCTTCGCTTGCGATCGCAGCGCGCGATACTCGGGCAGGTAGCGCCCCGCCTGGCGCATCAGCCAGATCGGCATTGGAGCGTCGTGCCTGCCCGCGAGCGTCCGCAGCAGATTCTTCGAATCCGGCGGCGGCATCTTGCGTTCCGGTCCGGACCACGCGGGCTGGCCATGGCCGAGGAATCCGCCGCCGGCCAGTTCGCGGAGGCGGCGTCCCAGGTTCCGACCGACCGCGACAGCGCCTTGCGGCGTCGCGAGACCGGAGTCCTGCGCGCGGTGGGTCACGGTGCCGTCAGGCAGAGCGAGCAGGCCACGCAGCCGAAGGGTGTCGCCGTCGATCTCCGCGTGGGCGGCGATTGGCGTGCGACAGGATCCTTCGAGTTCGGCAAGGCAGGCGCGTTCCGCGGCGACCGCGATCGAGGTCCGCGGATGGTCGATCGCTTCCATCAGTCCACGCACCCAGGAATCCTCGGTGCGAATTTCGATTCCGACCGCACCCTGTGCAACCGCCGGCAACATCTCCTCGGTCGAGAGCGCGGCGGTTACGACTTCGGTGCGGCCAAGACGTTTCAATCCGGCCATCGCCAGCAGGGTTGCGGCCGCCTCGCCCGTCTCCAGTTTGCGGAGTCTGGTTCCGACATTGCCGCGCAGCGGCTGGACATTCAGATCCGGCCGCATTGCAAGCAGCTGGGCCTGGCGGCGCAGCGAGGCAGTCCCCACGACCGCACCATGCGGCAAGCCGGCGATGCGGTCAGCGACCGGCGAGATCAGCGCGTCGCGCGGATCTTCGCGCTCGAGCATCGCGGCGATCTCCAGGCCTTCGGGCAATTGGGTCGGCACATCCTTCATCGAATGGACCGCGAGATCGATCTCCCCTTGCAGCAGCGCGTCCTCGATCTCTTTCGTGAACAGTCCCTTGCCGCCGATCTCTGCCAGTGCGCGATCCTGAATCTTGTCGCCGCTGGTGCGGATGACCACGATCTCGATTGTTTCTTCCCGCAGCGCCGGCGCCGCGGCAAGCAGCGCCGCGCGGACCATCTCGGCCTGCACCAATGCCAGCGGGCTGCCGCGGGTGCCGATGCGCAACTGGGCGCCGCCGCCGATCCGATTTCCAGAAGCCACCCTGCGGTTCGCAGCGTCCATCCGCCCCCTCCGTCTTCGGTTCGCCGCCGTTTCTGCTGGATCACGCTTCGCGTCAGAGGCTATGGGCAAGGCGATCGATCGTCAAATTATTTTGACATATTGTCTAGTCAAGATTCTCATACAGTTGAAATCCGAAGTGAAACGTCCGGCGCTGATCCAGGCGCGAACGTTCACCGTAGTCCCGGGTTGATACGGGACTGGGCGGCAACGAAACAAAAGGGAGGATCGGATCGTGACATCGAACTGGAAAGCCGTGCTGCGCGTGGTCGCGGCGGCCGTGGCCGGACTGCTCGGCCTGCAAGGTCTCCGGATCGCTGCAGAATACGGCAGTGGCTCGCATTACCAGGGCGGGATCGCCCTGTTCTTGTTCATGGTGCTGGTGATCGTCTGGCAGATCCATTCGGTCCGCTTCGAGCGCTGACGCGGCGCCAACTCTAGGCTTGGCCGTCGTCCTCACGCGCGGTGTAACCGATGAGATACTCGAGCAGGAGCGCCGAGCGTCCGATCGAGTTCTGGACGTTGTCGAGCATGTCCGGAACACGCTCGAGATCAATGGCGTCGCTGATCTCCAGCGCCGCCAACTGGGCATTCTCGACAATCCCCGACATCAGGTTGCGGTAGATCAGGTCGCGGCTCGAATCCAGCGGGGCCGTCAGCGTGCGGGTCTGGTCCATGGTGCGTTCCTGGAAGCGGCGCCGCGCCGCGGCGGCGGCCTTGCGCTCCGCCAGGTCCGTGAACAGCAGAACGAAGCCCAGCACCCGGTCCGGCGTCGAGAACACCGCATCGGCCCGCACCGAGAGCGGGCGGCCCTGCCCGAGGCGATCCTTGAGGGTGATCTCGGCGCGCCAGGAGCGGTTGTCGCCCACCAGATCCTGCAGCTTGCGGCGCACCTCCGCGGATTCGCCGAACAGCGGCGCAAGGTCCTCGATCGCCTCGAGGTGGGGATGCGCGCTCTGCAGCAGCCGATCGAAAGCCTCGTTGGTGACGAGGATGCGGCCGCCGGGATCGGCGACGATCACCGGCTGCTGCGACAGCCGCACCTGGTTGCTGACCTGCTCAAGCTGGTCGCGCACGATCAAAGTCCGCACCGAGCGCACCTGCTGCACGACATCGGAGAGGATCTCGCCGATCTGGCGGGCCACGGCGATGTCGGAATCGGTCCAAGGCTCGGAGGTGCCCTCGACCAGCTGATGCCACTGCGAGAACGAACGGCGCGGCGAAAGATCGGCGGGATGGTCGCCCACCACCACCGGCT
>JAYSFH010000615.1:0-2754 GCA_041913405.1 Dongia sp.
AGTGGCTGCGGACCACGCTGAAGAACCAGCTCGCTGAGCACACCACGATTCACTGGCATGGCATCCGGCTGCCCAATGCGATGGACGGCGTGCCCTATCTGACCCAGGATCCGGTCCTGCCGGGCGAGAGCTTCACCTATGCTTTCCAGCCGCCGGATCCCGGCACCTTCTTCTTCCACCCGCATTGCGACACCATCACCCAGCTCGGCCAGGGTCTGGCCGGCGTGCTGATCATCGAAGGTGACGAGACCCGGCCGTTCGATGCCGATCTCGTCTGCCTCTATCGCGACTGGCGCCTGAACGAGGACGGCACGTTCGGCGCGCTGACCACGAACAAGGGCGCCGGGACGGCCGGCACTTTCGGCAGCTTCCAGACCGTCAACGATCAGCACCAGCCGGTGTTCAAGGTGCCGGCCAACGGCGACATCCGGGTCCGCTTCCTGAACGTCGACATGACGCGGCTCGTCGATCTCGGTCTCGACGGCGCCGAAGGCTGGATGATCGCAACCGACGGCAACGCCTTGCCGCCGGTGAAGCTCGAGCCCTGGCGCATGGGACCGGCGATGCGGCTCGACCTCACCTTTCGCGCGCCGAAATCGGGTACCGTGCAACTGATGAACTACTACGCCGCGGAGCCGATCGTCCTCGCGACCTTCGAGGCGGAAGGCGCCCCGCTCGATCGCCCAGCCTTCGTGCCGGCGCCGCTGAAGACGCCGCGCATCCCGGAGCCAAAGCCCGGCGCCGCAACCGACTTCACCTTGCGTCTCAGCGCCGCATCGGCGCCGAGCCCCTTGCCCGCCGATCTCAAGCTGCCGAACGGCGAAACCTTGCCGCTGGCTGACAGCCTCTGCCTCACCCAGCGCACCTTCTGGGCTATGAACGGCCAGACCTGGCCGTCGATGGAGGAAGGCCGGCTCCCGCCGCCGTTGGCCTCGTTCCAGGCGGGCAAGACCTTCGTCGTGGAAGTCGTCAACGCGACGCCGCATCCGCATCCGATCCATCTCCACGGACACACGTTCAAGGTGCTGTCCTCGAACAAGCGCCAGGTGCTGCCGCATTTCGCCGACACCGCACTGGTGACCCCGAAGGAGCGCCTGAAGATCGCCTTCGTCGCCGACAATCCCGGAGCCTGGATGCTCCACTGCCATATCATCGAGCATCAGGAAACCGGTATGATGGGATATGTCCTGGTGGCGTAACCCTCTGGTCGCGGTCCTGATCGCCGTTGCCGCGCAGCCTGCGCTGGCCAACCCGGCGCAGAACGTGGTCCGCGATCCCGCGCTCCCGCAGGACGCCAAGGGGCTCGACTTCGAGATCGGTCGCGCCTTGTTCGAACGCCATTGGGCGGCCGCCCCCGCCTCCACCCAGGCGGCGGACGGACTGGGGCCGCTGTTCAACGCGCGGGCTTGCGTCTCCTGTCATCCCGGCGGTGGACGCGGCTTGCCGTTCGACAAGCTGGGCGCGGCCCTGCCGGCGCTGCTGTTCCGCCTCGGCGCGCATCATGCGGAGAGAACCGCCGCCGGCGATCCGGTCTACGGCCAGCAGATCCAGACCCAATCCGTGGCCGGGATCGGGGCGGAAGCTTCCGCCGGCATCAGCTTCGAAACCCGCAGCGTGATCCTGGCGGACGGCACGACCGTCGAGCTTCGCAAGCCGGTCCCCAAACTCGAAAAGCTCGCCTACGGCGCGCTCTCCGCCGAGACCGTGGTCAGCCCTCGCCTCGCAACCGCGATCCATGGCATCGGCCTGCTCGAGCAGATCCCGGAGGCCGCGATCCTCGCGAATGCCCAGCCGGGCGGCGGGAAGCCGAACTACGTCATCGATCCGATCACGGGCGTGCGCGCGCTCGGGCGTTTCGGCTGGAAGGCGAGCACGCCGAGCCTCGAAGTGCAGGACGCCAAGGCGTTGGACCTCGACATCGGCCTTTCCAACCCGGTCTATCGCGACGCCTTCGGGGATTGCACGCAGCAGGAGCCGGACTGCCTGAAGATGCCGACCGGCGCCTCGGAGCAGTTTGAGGCGCTGGAAGTGCCTTCCTCGCTCACGCGCCTGATCGATCGTTTCGTCAGCGAGGCTATGCTGCCGCCGGTCAAGCCCGCCGCGAACGCGGAGACCGGGCGGCAGATCTTTGCCGACGCCGGCTGCACCGCCTGTCACCGGCCGTCCTTCGAACTCTCCGGCGGGCGCAAGATCGAGCCTTACAGCGACCTCCTGTTGCACGACATGGGATTCGGCCTCGCCGATCACATGAAGGAAGGCGAAGCCTCCGGCAAGGATTGGCGCACGGCGCCGCTCTGGGGCATGGGCCAAGCCTTGCGCGCCGAAAACCCCGGCTTGCTGCATGACGGCCGCGCGCGCAACCTGCTGGAAGCGATCCTCTGGCATGACGGCGAAGCCGCCAAGGCGCGGCAGCATGTTGAGCAACTCTCTGCGCAAGACCGCCAGGCGCTCATCGACTTCATCGGTTCGCTCTAGGAAGCAAACATATGATCAAAGGTCTCGTCAGCCGCATCGCGCTCATCGCCTCCTGGCTCGGCGTCATCGCCGCACCGGCGCAGGCCGCGGACTTTGCCGCCTTCAACGCGAGATATGCGCGCGACGTGGTGACGCCCGCCTTCAAGTCCCTGGCCGGCGAGACCAGGAAGCTCGCGCAAGCCGCCGACGATTTTGCCGCGCAGCCGAGCCAGGATGGTTTCGCCGCTTTGCGCGTCACCTTCGATTCCGTCTCCGATGCCTGGATGCAGGCACAGTTCT
>JAYSFH010000616.1:0-2734 GCA_041913405.1 Dongia sp.
AGGTGTTGAGCTTGCTGGCCGAGCCCAAGGGCCGCGCATAGTAGGGCGTCTCCACTTCGGCGATCGGCATGCGGAGCTCGAGCGCGTGGATGGTGAGCTCGGTCTCGATCTCGAAGCCGATCGAGAGCGCCGGAAAGGATTTCACGAAGCGGCGCGAGAAGATGCGGTAGCCGGAGAGGATGTCGTTGAAGGCGCGACCGAAGATCCGGGCGACGAACTCGGTGAGGACGCGGTTGCCGAAGCGGTGGCCCGGGCGATAGGCCTCGGTCGCGGTGTCCTTGCGGGCGCCGACCACCATGTCGAGCTCCTCGGACAGCAGCTTCTCGATCAGCCTGGGCGCGCTGGCAGCGTCGTAGGTCGCATCGCCATCGACCAGCAAGTAGAGATCGGCCTCGACATCGGCGAACATGCGGCGGACCACGTTGCCCTTGCCCTGGCGATGCACATGGCGGGTTTCGGCGCCGGCCCGGCGCGCGATCGCCACCGTGTCGTCGGTCGAGTTGTTGTCGAAGACCAGGATGCGGGCCTGCGGCAGGGCCTGGCGGAAGCCGGTGATCACCTGCTCGATCGCCGCAGCCTCGTTGTAGCAGGGCACGAGCACGACAATGCGCAGCGCGGCAAGCCGTGCCTCGGTGAGGCGGCTCGGCGGATCGGCCACTTCAGCGATGAGCCGGTTGGTGGTCATGACACTCTTTTCGACGGGCCCGGGTTAACAACCCGTGAAATTCCTGGTATCGCTCGCCCATGCAGGATTCTACCACACTCCTCGCCGATAAGCGTCGGGCGGGATCGACCTGGAAGGCCTGGGCCGTGCCCCTGGCCCTGGGTGCCGCCGCGCTCACCTTGGCGCTGGTCATCCGCTATGTCTGGATCGAATCCACAGAGATCGGCCTCGCCTGCGCGGCCACGCCCGCACCCTGGTGGTGCGAGCCCCGCTATATCGTGATCCGGACCCATCAGCTGGACGTCTGGGGCTTGGTGGCCCTGGCGGCGGGGGTGACCGGCCTGCTGACACGCTGGTACTGGCTGGCGCTGTTGGCGCTGATGGTCGGGCTGCTCGGGCTGGTGCTCTACAACACCGGGCTGGCCGCGGTCGGCCTGCTGGCGGGATTGCTGCTGATCATCCGGCGCTGAAAGATCCCGCGCCAGGCGCCGATGCCGGGCAAGGCCAGCAGCAGAGTCAGCACCACCCAGAGATCGGCCATCAGGTTGAGCGGCGTCTCGTTGATGAAGACATAGACCGCGGTGCCCACCAGCAGCAGCGCGAGGCCCGCCTCTTCGCGCCGATCGGCGAGCGCCGCGAAGATTCCGCCGCGCGCAAAGTCGGCGACCAGAAAGAACAGCGCCGGCACCATGTAGGCCGCGATCGGAAAGTCCTTGTAGCGCGGGTCGAAGGCAAGACCGAGCGATACGGTCGCAGCACCCAGCAATGCGGCGAGGCGCAGCACGGCGATGCTTTCGCGGATGCTGGGAGCGCGGAACGGCCGACGGATCCAGGCGATGCCTTCCAGCAGCGAGGCGCCGCTGTCGCGCAGACGACTGGCCAGAGTCACTGCGATCAGCAGCACCGCGGTCGCCAGTGTCTGGATGCCGAGCGCGCATTCCAGCAGCCATTCCCAGTTGCTGCGCGCGGCGAGCCAGGCATGCGGGAAGTGCAGCACCAAGGCGCTGCCGGCCAGCATCGCGCCGAACGCGCAGAGAAGGCGCGTCGCGTTACCGACCGGATTGCGCCAGAAGCGCGCGAGCAGCAGCATGCCGAAACCGAGCGCCATGGAAACACCGGCGAGTGCGGGCCAGTTCGGATAGTTGCTGACCGCTTCCGTCCAGGAAAACTTGGGCGTCCGGTCCTCGTGGAACAGGCCCCAGAAGCCGCCCGCGGTGCCTTCCTGGTAGCGCTTCCAGGGCTGGTCGAAGGCTTCGATGAAATTGTAGTCGAGCTCGTGTGCCTTGGCGTAGACCAGGAACTCGCGCAGGTAGCGCGCCTGGTTGACGATCGAGGGTGCCGCATCCTCGCGCCAACGGCCTTCGCTCGGCCAGCCGGTTTCGCCGATCACGATCTCGCGGCCGGGGAAAGCCTCCTGCACCTCGGCAACAATCGTCTCGAGATGCTTCACCGCATCGGAGACCGGCAGCGGGTCATCCTCCCAATAGGGCAGGATGTGGATGGTGATGAAATCGACCGACTGCTTCAGCACATCGGGCGCGCGCAGCCAGAATTCCCAGACGTCGGCATAGGTGACCTTGGCGCCGCTCTCGGCCTTGATGCGCTTGGCCATCTCGGCCAGGGTCTCGCCGGTCTGCTCGCCGCGCAGCAGCACCTCGTTGCCGACGATGATTGCCTTGACCGTTTCGGGATGCGCCTTGGCGAGTTCGATCGCGGTCTTGATCTGCGCCTCGTTGTCGACCGGGTTGCGGCCGATCCAGATGCCGAGCAGCACCTTCATGCCGAGCTCGGCCGCGACCGGCACCGCCTGGTCGATGCCCTGGTTGACGGCATAAGTGCGGATGCAGTCGGTCGTCGGTTGCAGCTGCTTCAGATCTTCCTCGATCTGCGCCTTCGGGATGATCATGGTCGGATCGAAGGGCGTCTGGCTGCCGCGGAACGGCGTGTAGCTGGCACAGTGCAGCTTGGCTTCCGGTGCGGCCGGCAGATCGACCGGGCGGCCGAGCCAGGCCCAGCCTGCCACCGTCAGCGCGACCGCCGTCGCTTCGACCTCCCAAGGCGTGACCGCCG